>JAYUMN010000480.1:0-3796 GCA_043762595.1 Frankiales bacterium | reverse complement strand
TAGCCGGAGCGCCCTTAGCCGGAGCGCCCTTAGCCGGAGCGCCCTTAGCCGGAGCGCCCTTAGCCGGAGCGCCCTTAGCCGGAGCGCCCTTGGCCGGGGCACTCTTGGCCGGGGCACTCTTGGCCGTGTCATTGGTTGGTGTGGGGACTGCCCTGGTCGTCGCGGGCGCAGACTTGGTCCCGCGCTGGGCTGAGGGCGCAGCGGTTTTGGCAGGCCGAGCTGCAGCGGACGCGGCGGGGTTGGCCTTGGAGCCGGCGCTCTGTCGTGCCGGAGCAACCCGATCCGGCTGGCCCTCGTACCCCTGTTCACGCTGGCTGGGCTCGCGACGACGGGCCGCCTGCGGGCCGGACGTGGCCACAGCTGGCACAGGTTGGATCTCCGCGGCGGCGGCGAGCTCATCCTTGCCGCGTCCGAGGACCCGACGAAGCTTACCGCCGAAACCGGCGCGCTCCGCTGCCATCCGAGCCCCTCTCACGACGTGCAGATCTCGACCCAGGCCAGCGAAGGATACGTGTCCGAAGATTGGCTCACCAACCACCACGCCGCACGACGCAGGCGTCAGGTTTGCGGTCCGCGCCCGACCCCGACACCCCGGCCCGGGAGCTCCGGCTGCGGGCCGAAGCGATCAGCCCCGCCCTGGCCGAACACGCCCGCCGCCGCCGGGAGGACCGGATCGGGCTGAGCTGCTCCGACCGCCCCGACGGCGCCAGCCACCTCTGAGCCGCCCTGACCCCTGAGACCATCGCGCTGCGCAACGCGCCCCTGGACGCACCGTGCACAGCCACCGCACCGACGGCGGCGCCCGCAGCACCAGCCGGCCAAGGCACGACGCCTTGCACGACCCACTCCGGCATTCAGTCCGCCGGACCACCCGGGTGACCCGGCCCCGACGGCCCAGCAGCCACTGGGCCGCACAGGCCTGCCCGGGACGTGGTCCGCAGCGCCGCGTCGACGTCGCGCGGCTCGATGTGGACCGGACCGTCCTGCCGGCAGCGGATCTGCGAGGCACGCGGGGCGGTTGGTCACCGGGCGCCGGGTCGCCGGGCGCTGATGGTTGCTTCGCCACCCACCTCGAGCCGCTACGCTCTGCCCTGCCGCAGTGACGGGGACCAGTAGCACCGGACGCAGCCGTGAGCGACCTGGGGACGGTGCGAGCCCGGGGGCCTGCCCGGTGTGAACATCATCTCCTGAGTGGCAGCCGAACGATCAGAGTGGGGGCCGGTCAAGGCCTCAAGGAGGGTGGTACCGCGGGACCCAAAGGTCTCGTCCCTTCGTCGCGTGTCACCGACGAAGGAGCAGCCACGATGCGAACGCTGACCGCAGGGGTCGACCTGCCCGCCCTCGAGCACCAGGTGCTGGCCCGTTGGGAGGCGGCCCAGGTCTTCGAACGCAGCCTGGAGCAGACCGCCGACGGTGCGCCGTGGGTGTTCTACGAGGGCCCGCCGACCGCCAACGGCAAGCCCGGTGCCCATCACGTCGAGGCGCGGGTCTTCAAAGACCTGTTCCCCCGCTTCAAGACGATGCAGGGTCGGCATGTGCCAAGAAAGGCTGGCTGGGACTGCCACGGGTTGCCGGTCGAGCTTGCGGTCGAAAAGGAGCTCGGCTTCACCGGTAAGGGTGACATCGAGACGTACGGCATCGCGGCGTTCAACGACAAGTGCCGCGAGTCCGTGCAACGTCACGTCGGCGAGTTCGAGCAGCTGACCCGGCGGATGGGTTACTGGGTGGATACCGCTGACGCCTACCGGACGATGGATGCCTCCTACATCGAGAGTGTCTGGTGGTCGCTCCAGCAGATCCACGCAAAGGGCCTGCTCGTGGAGGACCACCGCGTCGCGCCGTACTGCCCCCGGTGCGGGACGGGGCTGTCTGACCACGAGGTGGCGCAGGGCTATCAGACCGTCACCGACCCGAGTGTCTACGTGCGCTTTCCAGTGACGAGCGGGCCGCTCGAGCAGCTCGGGGCAGCACTGCTGATCTGGACGACCACCCCGTGGACCCTGGTCAGCAACACCGCCGTCGCGGTGCACCCGGAAACGACGTACGTGGTGGCGCGGGCAGACGATGAGGTGCTGGTCGTTGCCGAGGCGCTCGCCGAGCAGGTGCTGGGTGAGCACGAGGTCCTGGACCGGTTCCCGGGTCAGGCGCTGGAACACACGACCTACGCGCGGCCATTCGACTGGTTGCCGATCCCCGGCGCGCATTTCGTCGGGCTCGCTGACTACGTGACCACCGATAGCGGTACTGGGCTCGTGCACCAGTCCCCCGCATTCGGCGCAGAGGACATGCAGGTGGCCCGCCGATACGGCTTACCGGTGGTCAACCCGGTGCGGGCGGACGGGACGTTCATCGAAACACTGCCGCTGATCGGTGGCGTCTTTTTCAAGCACGCCGATCGGCCCTTGGCCGACGATCTCGCGGCACGCGGCCTGCTTTATCGCGAGACGGCGTATGAACACCCCTATCCGCACTGCTGGCGCTGCGATACCGCGCTGCTCTATTACGCGTTGCCGTCGTGGTACATCCGCACGACCGCCAGCAAGGACCGCCTCCTGGCGGAGAACGACAAGACCGACTGGCATCCCGCGACGATCCAGCACGGCCGTTACGGTGACTGGCTCGACAACAACGTCGACTGGGCACTGTCGCGAAATCGATTCTGGGGCACCCCGCTGCCGGTCTGGCGCTGCCCGGCCGGCCACGTCACCGTCGTCGGTTCACTGGCCGAGTTGTCATCGCTGTCCGGCCAGGACGTCAGCGCGCTCGACCCGCACCGGCCGTACGTCGACGACGTGCCGCTCGCCTGCCCGACCTGCGGTGCCGAGGCCCGACGGGTCCCCGAGGTCATCGATTGCTGGTACGACGCCGGCTCGATGCCGTTCGCCCAGGTCGGCTATCCGCACTCGGGCGTCGAACCGGCCTACCCGGCGCAGTTCATCGCCGAAGGGATCGACCAGACCCGCGGTTGGTTCTACACGCTGATGGCCATCGGCACGCTCGTGTTCGACCAGTCGAGTTACGAGACGGTGCTCTGTCTCGGGCACATCCTCGACAGCGAGGGCCGCAAGATGAGCAAGCACCTCGGCAACGTGCTGGACCCGTTCGAGGTGATGGAACGACACGGCGCCGACGCCCTGCGCTGGTACATGCTCTGCGGCGGCAATCCCTGGTCGGCGCGGCGGCTGAGCCACGAGCAGGTCGAAGACGTCGTCCGCAAGGTTCTGCTGACCTACTGGAACACAGCTTCCTTCCTCACCCTGTACGCCGGGGCGAACCACTGGACACCCGAGCAGGTCGCGCCGCCGGTCGCCGAACGCCCGCTGATGGACCGGTGGGCGCTGTCGGAGGTGCACGCCACCGCGGCGGAGGTGACCGGGGCGCTCGAGCAGTTCGACTCGCTGCGCGCCGGCCGACGGCTCAACCGGCTCATCGACGATCTTTCGAACTGGTATGTCCGGGTTTCCCGGCGTCGCTTCTGGGCCGGCGATCCGGCGGCGCTGGCAACGCTGCACGAGTGTCTGCACACCGTCACCCTGCTGTTGGCCCCGTTCACGCCGTTCATCACCGATGAGGTCTGGGACGCGCTGTACGCCGGGGGGGGACGTCCGGATTCGGTGCACCTGGCCCGGTGGCCGGAGCTCGGCACCGAGCTGGTCGACGTCGAGCTCGCGGCGCAGGTCGCCCTGGCCCGACGCCTGGTCGATCTCGGCCGGGCCGCGCGGGCCGAGTCGAGGACCAAGACCCGACAGCCGCTCGCCCGGGCCCTCGTCTCGGCGCCCGCCTGGAGCACCCTGCC
>JAYUMN010000479.1:0-2555 GCA_043762595.1 Frankiales bacterium | reverse complement strand
GCTGCCGGCAGGACAGCTTCGCCGACCGCCTGCAGCAGGCATTGGGCCAGCAGCAGCAGCAGCTCGTCCCCGCGCTGGAAGCCGTAGGCATCGTTGTAGCCCTTGAACTCGTCGAGATCGACGTGGCACACCGCGTACGCCGCACCGGAGGCGGCCCTCGACGCGATTTCGACATCGATCCGGTGGTTGCCCGGCAGGCCGGTCAGCGGCGAACTGGCCCGGCCGTCGGCGGTCCGGCGCAGCGTGGTGCGCACCCTGGCGGTGAGTTCGAGGGTGTCGAATGGCGTGCCGAGGACGTCGTCGGCGCCAGCGCTCAACCCGGCCGCCCGATCCGCGACAGACCCGCCGTCGGCGAGGAGCACGACCGGGACCCCGGCTGTGACCGGATGGCTGCGCAGCCGCTGCAGCACCGTGATGCCGCCGGGGCCGGGCAACGCCACGTCGAGCAGCACCAGGGCGGGCGCCTCCCGGATGGCCCGGTCGAGTGCGGCCTCGCCGTCGTGGGCGACCTCGACCAGATAGCCCTCCTCGATGAGGGTGTCCTGGACATAGCGGGCGACGACCTCGTCGGCGTCGACGACCAGGATGCGGTTGATCACCGAGCCGCCTGCGCCAGGCCACGCAGCGCGGTGATCGCCGCCGCCGGGTCGGCCGCGCCGTAGACAGCGTTCCCGGCCACGAAGACGTCGGCGCCCGCCTCGGCGCACCGTTCGATCGTCTCGGCGCTGACACCACCGTCGACCTGCAGCCATACGTCGAGCCCGCCGATCGCCTGCCTGGCCCGGCGCAGCTTGGGCAGCACGACGTCGAGGAAGGACTGGCCGCCGAATCCCGGCTCGACGGTCATGATCAGCAGCATGTCGAGCTCGGCCAGCAGGTCGACGTACGGCTCGATCGGAGTGGCGGGCTTGAGCGCCATGCCGGCCCGGGCACCGGCGGCTCGCAGGTTCCGGGCAAGCCGAACGGGCGCCGCGGCGGCCTCGACGTGGAAGGTCACGCTCCCGGCGCCCGCCTCGGCGTAGGCGGGAGCCCAGCGATCAGGGTCGTCGATCATCAGGTGGCAGTCGACCGGGATCGGCGTCGCGGCCAGAAGGGCCTGGACCACCGGCAGGCCCAGGGTCAGATTCGGTACGAAATGGTTGTCCATAACGTCGACGTGCAACCAGTCCGCGGCGCCTTCGACCCGGCCGGCTTCCTCGGCGAGCCGGGCGAAGTCGGCCGACAACATGCTCGGCGCGATCAGACAGCGGGACATAAGCGCGAGCCTAGGCCCCGAAGCTGGACGCCCTCAGCCGCCGTCGCCGGGCCACCGGCGCGGCGTGCTGGACGGGATGCGTGGCAGGTCTACCGTGTTCGTCGGGGGATCGGCGAGGTGAGGAAGTCTGGTCATGCTCGTGACCGTGCTCGTGGTCGTGGCCCTGCTGGCGGTCGGCGGCTGGTTGGCCTGGCGGTCGGTCGGGCGAGCGAACCCGCTCAGTGAGGTCGGCCAGTTCTCGGCGGCGCGTGAGGTCACCAACCGGTGGTCCAGCGACCCGTCATCGACACCGCAGCCGTTACAGGACTACCTCATTGCGCAACGGTTGCAACACCCCGCCCAGGAACCCACCACCGACCCGACACCTTGACGCACCCCTCCCCGGTTGCTCTGTCGGCTCGCATGGTCTTGGCTGGGAAGGTGAACACGAAGATCACGGTGACGCCGCAAGGCCCGTACGTCGTTACAGGTCATCCCGCGTTGCGCCGAAAGCGGGCCGTTCGAACCGAGCAGGACGAGCCGGTGGCGTGGCAGAGCGACGCACCGATCGACGTTGGTGACTCGTATTCCCTCTGCCGCTGCGGCGGCTCGGCCAACAAGCCGTTCTGCGACGGCAGCCACCGGACCCGGGAGTGGGACGGCACCGAGACGGCGCCGACCGACACCTATGACGAGCGGGCCAAGGACCATCCCGGCGACGGCATCGTGATGCGCGATGACCGGGGCGTGTGCGAGCACGCCGGCTTCTGCGGCACTAAACTCACCAACGCCTGGAAGATGACCCAGGCCAGCGGTGACACGGCGGTGCGCGCCCAGCTCATCGCGATGATCGAACACTGCCCGTCCGGCGCCATCACCCACCGCCTCAGCGCCGACGGTCCCGCGGTCGAGCCCGACCTCGCCGTCAGCATCGGGGTCATCGACGACGGACCGCTGTTCGTCACCGGCGGGATCGGCGTCACCCGCGCGGATGGCGCCGTCCTGGAGACCCGCAACCGGATGACCCTGTGCCGGTGCGGCGCGTCGGGCAACAAGCCGCTATGCGACGGCAGCCACGCAAAGGTCGGTTTCACCGACGCCCCGTAGCCGCTGGTGTGTCACCCCGTGCTGGATCGGGCGCCAACTCGCCGAGCGGGTCGCGGCGAACCAGCAAGGGCGGCCGGCAGGAGCGCTCAGCGGGGTCGCAGGGTCACGCCCGTCGCTGCAGCAGGGCTAGGAACATCGCGTCGGTGCCGTGCCGGTGCGGCCAGAGCTGGACGCCGGGGCCCTCGCCGAGCGTCGGGACCCCCGCGAACAAGGG
>JAYUMN010000478.1:0-3387 GCA_043762595.1 Frankiales bacterium | reverse complement strand
CGTGGCGACGCGGTCGTCGCCGCCGCGCGGACGCACCTCGGCCAGACCTACACCTGGGGCGGCGCCGGCCCGGATACCTGGGATTGCTCAGGCCTGACTTCGGTGCTCTGGCGTTCGGTCGGCGGGGCCGACAGCATCCCCCGCATCGCAAAGGACCAGCAGGACTGGGCCGTCCCGATTCCGCGTGAACAGGCCCTGCCGGGTGACCTGGTCTTCTTCGGAGCGCCGGTCACCCATGTCGGCATCGTGTCGATGCTCGGCGCGGCTCCCGACAGCAGCCTGACGATGCTCGATGCGTCCTCCTCACGCGGCGGCGTCGTCGAGCGGCAGGTGTGGACCACCGACGTGATCCGGTTCGGCCGGGTCCCGCGGCCCGCGATGCCCGTCGTCCTGCCATGGACACCACCGCCGCCGCCGATCGATGTGCCAACCGGCCCCGCGCCGGTTTCCGCGCCCGTTTCTGCGCCCGATTCCGCGCCGGTTCTTGGGCCCAGTCCCGCGCCGGTTTCCACGCGCAGCCGCGCGCCGGTCATCACACCCAGCCCCGCGCCGGTTTCCGCGCGCAGACCCGTCGTACGGCGGCCAAGCACCAGTCCGCTGGACCCGCTCGTCGGGCTGCCAAAAGGGCAGCGGGGCGTGTCATCAGTCGTGGCAGCCCGCGCTGCTCATCTCGCGAGCACGGTCGTCGGCGCCACCACCTTCACCGATGTCAGCCTGGTCCGGACCGCCTGGCGTGCCGCGGGGGGAAGCGTGCTGCCGGCCGATCGCGGGCACCTCGTCGGCCTCGCTCGGCAGGTCGCCCTGCGCGACGCCCAGGTCGGCGACCTCGTCGTCTACGGGGCCCCGGCAGTGCACCTCGGTATCTACGTCGGGGCCGGCCTGATGGTCGACGCCAGCCGGGTGCTCGGCCGCGTCGTGGTGCGCCCGGTCTACGGCAGCCGGACGGTGGCGCTGTTACGACTGCCGGGCTGAGCTCCTCACGTCGGTCCGCCGACTGCCACTGCAGGTGCGTTCGACGTCGTCATAGGTAGCCAGCAGAACGCCCGCGGCCGCGACGAGGGCGGCCGGGAACAGGTCCTGCACAATCCGGAAGAACGCCTCGTCACGCTCGCCGGTCCACATGCTGCTCGGGGAAACACTGCTGATCATCATGGCGATCCTCCGGTGATGGCTCCCTGGGGGAGCCGACCACATAAAGGTCCTCCCGACGCCTTCGGACGACCTTGGAGGGAGCGGAGGGACGTCCGGGCGGCTGACCCAACTGTGTCGCGGCGACGTCCGAGAGACCGGTGGCGGGCAGCCGGCGCAGGCGGGCGCCGGCGGTTGACGCCGGCCAGGCCGGGCCCCGGGGACACATCCCGACCTGCCGCCCGATTCGGCTGAACGACGCCCGGACCCTGCCGCGCCGCAGGACCGCAGCCGCCCAGCCCGCCACGACAGCTGCGAGTTGGCGCCTCGCGCCGTAACGATCTTGACACATGGTCGCCTCGATCCGAATGACGGCGACCACCCCGTCAAGATCGCCGGGCTGGGCGCGACCGCCCCGCCAGCCGGCCCGCCTCGAACTCCCGGCTCGTGTCGCGATTCCGGCCCGTCGGGGCCCTGCGTGTCACGACACAAGACGGCCCAGGCCGATCTGCCGAGCCAGGAGCGACCCGGTGGCCCAGCGAGGCTGGCGCGGCTCCCCCGGGAGCGATGATGCGCCGATAATCAACATTATGTCAGGTTACAACCCACACCCCCTCCCCGGTCGATCTTGACGATGTGGTCGCCTCGGCCGGCGTGTCGGTGACCACATCGTCAAGATCAGCGCAGCTGACGGCCCGGGTGAGTGACGGGTCCCAGGTCACGGGTCGGTCCAGGTGACCAGGTGACCAGGTGACCAGGTGCGAGGGACATCGCCCACGCGCCGCCGCCGCGGCCCGACGTGGGAGCGGATGCGCGGGCACCCCCAACAGATCGAGGAGCCCCGTCCATGGCCGTACGCCGGGTCGTACCGCTGGTCATCGCCGGTGTGTTCGGCATCGGCCTGGTGGTCGTGATCAAGTCGGTCAGCGGGAGCGGGACGGGCAGCGGACCGGCACCCGCGAAGCCGCCGGTGGGCAAGGACTGCACCGTCGTCCACCTCACCGCCAGCAGCGAGAAGGCGGCGCTGCTCAGCCAACTCGCCGCCGACTACGCCAAGGGTGGCCGCCAGGTCGACGGCCGGTGCGCTGCCGTCGAGGTGATCAGCAAGGCCAGTGGCGGGGCCGCCGACGCGCTGGCCCGCGGCTGGGACGCGACCGCCGATGGCCCGCGCCCCGATGTCTGGTCGCCGGCCGCGACCTCCTGGACCTCGCTGCTGCAGCAGAAGACCACCGCGGCCGACAAGCCCGACCTGATCGGGTCGGCCAAGCCGCCGAGCATCGCGACCACCCCGCTGGTGATCGCGATGCCCAAACCGATGGCGGTGGCGTTGGGCTGGCCCGGCAAGCCGCTCGGTTGGGGTGATGTGCTCAAACTCGCCCGTGACCCGCGCGGCTGGGGCAGCCTCGGTCAGCCCTACGGCGCGTTCACCCTCGGCAAGACCAACCCGAACTTCTCCACCAGTGGTCTGCACGCCACGATCGGCGCCTACGTCGCCGCGACCGGCACCTCCAGCGACCTCACCGCCAAAGACCTCGCCGATCCCAAGGTGGGTGCCTACGCCAAGGCGGTCGAGTCCAGCGTCGTGCACTACGGCGACACGACGCTGACCTTTCTGTCCAACCTGCAAAAGGCCGACGACCAGGGCCGCGGCCTTGGCTACATCAGCGCCGTTGCCGTCGAGGAGAAGTCGGTCTGGGATTACAACCAGGGCAATCCGAGCGGTGACCCGGCAACGCTCGGCACACACCGCAAGCCCCGGATCCCGCTCGTCGCGATCTACCCCAAAGAAGGCACCCTGGCTTCCGACAGCCCGTACGCCGTCCTGGCCGCACCCTGGGTCGGCGGCGCGCAGCGGGCCGTCGCCAAAGACTTCCTCAGCTACCTGCGGGGCGCCGGGCCGCAGCAGCGGTTCGCCGACGCGGCCTTCCGCGGCTACGACGGCAAACCGGACGCAAAGATCACCCAGGCGAACGGCCTGCTGCCCACCGAGCCCACGACGCTGCTCAGCCCCCCCGCTCCACCGGTGCTGGCCCAGGTGCAGGCGCTGTGGGCCCAGCAACGCAAGGCCGCCCGGGTGCTGCTGGTCATCGACACCTCCGGCTCGATGGGGCAGAGCGCCGGCAGCGACACCAAGCTCGAGCTCGCCAAGCGGGCCGCCCTCAAGGCGCTCGACCAGTTCAGCCCGCGCGACGACGTCGCCCTGTGGTCGTTCAGCACCCCGCAGCAGGGCGCCCCGACGCCCTACCAGCAGCTGGTCCC
>JAYUMN010000477.1:0-1965 GCA_043762595.1 Frankiales bacterium | reverse complement strand
AAACTACCGACAAGCGCCTAGATCAACCCACCCATCGAACCGGAGGCCGCGCTTCAGTAATAATTCAGATCATTTGCCCCACAGAGGTTGACAGGTTCCGTTGACCCCCAGCAGCATGGAAAGACCCCTGTACGCGTGGGTCGGACCATCGAGCTCGGAGACCACTCCGTTGCAGCCCCGGTACCGCACCATTGCGGTACCGCTGCCCAGGGCACCCGGTGGCTCGGCCAACACGGTCCTCGTCGACCTCGATAATCAGCCTCGCCGACCCGATCAGGATCGACTTCCGGCTGCTGTACATCGCCGCCCGGATCACCAAGGGACAGCACAACGAGTCCCTTCGCCAGCCTCACACTGGCCGCGTGCCCTCGACCTGGCAGGAGCATTCACCTGCCTGCAGTAGATCCCGCTCCGGGCCTGACCGACCAGGACCACCGCAACCCAGCCACCTTCACGATCACTGAGACACCGGACTCCACTACGGCCCGCGTGCTGCCGAAATGTTCGACGAGACATTTCCGAGATCAACAACGCCCGCTGAGGGCCCTGATGAAACGCCCGGGGTAACCCGCCGGCGCGCGGCTCGAACGTGCCCGGTGAGTGGGCTTGCGTTTTCGGTTGTGGACGTGTTAGTTGCTCGCATACACGTCATCGACACCGGAGCGATGGCGCCCCACCGCGAAGGTTGTCCAGATGCGTCCTGTCGTTGGCTCGTCTGCGCTGGTACGCCGTGCCCCCGCGCCCCTGCTGACAGCGGTAGTTGCAGTTTCTGTGATCGCCGCGACCATGGCCCTGACGTCGCCCGCGAATGCCGCCGGGCCGGCGGTGAATCGCTCCGGACCCCGCCGCGACGTGATTGTGCTGCTGCGGGATCAGCATCCTGAGGCGCCCGCGGCCGCGGGGACAGTCGGTGTCAGGCGTGCGCGGGTGCAGGCCGACCAAGCTCCGCTGCAACACCAGGTGCAGAGCGCCGGGGGCGTCCTCGGGCACAGTTACACCACGCTGAACGGGTTTGCAGCTAGCGTGCCGACGGGTGACCTGGCCGCACTGCGCTCAGATCCAGCGGTCGCCGCGGTCGTCCCCGACCTGCCGTTGATCCGGCCTTCGGTGCACCCGGACAACACGACGCCGGCACCTGGCACGTCGCCGGCCCCGACGCCCACGGGGGCGTGCCCAACCGATCCGGCCAAGCCCAAGCTGGAGCCGCAGGCCCTTGAGGTGACGCACACGAACTCCGACGACCCGAGCGTGCGGACTGCCCGCAAGCTGGGGGCGACCGGCTCTGGCGTCAAGGTGGCGATCATCGCCGACGGCATCGACGTCAACAACCCCGACTTCAAGCGCGCGAACGGCTCACCGGTGATCACCGACTATAAGGACTTCAGCGGCGACGGCACCGCGGCGTCCACGAACGGAGCGGAAGCTTTCGGTGACGCCAGTTCGATCGCCGCACAGGGTCGCGTGAGCTACGACCTGTCGACCTATGTCGACCCGGCATCGCAGAGCCTGCCTAAGGGCTGCAACATCCGCATCGAGGGCGTCGCCCCCGGCGCTGAGCTCGTGGCACTGAAAGTCTTCGGCGGTGAGACGGCACCGACGTCAGGGTTCTTGGCGGCCATCGACTACGCCGTGAAGGTCGATCACGTCAACGTCATCAATGAATCCTTCGGTGGCAACCCCTACCCGGACAACGGCACCGATCCCATCTCGATCTTTGACGAGAACGCGGTGGCAGCCGGGGTCACCGTCGTTGCCAGCAGTGGTGACGCGGGGATCGGCGGCAGCATCGGTTCACCGGCCAGCGCACCGGATGTGATCCAGGTCGGGGCGTCGACGACGTTCCGCTTGTACTCCCAGATCGGCTACTCCGGTTTTCCGCTGTCCAACGGCACCTACGCCGATGACCAAAGCAGCGGGTTGTCCTCAGCCGGCATCACCCAGGGTGGCTTCACACCCGGCCCGTTC
>JAYUMN010000476.1:0-2307 GCA_043762595.1 Frankiales bacterium | reverse complement strand
GACGAGGTGGTCTTCGTCGAGGGCGGCCGGGTCGGCGACCGCGGTACGCACACCGAGCTGCTGGCCCGCTGCGCTGGCTATCGCGACCTCGTTACGGCGTACGAACGCGCTGAAGCTGAGCGGGTCGCCCTCGACGACAGCGATGTCGCGGTATGACCGCGGCGACCGTGGACACGGTGGCCGAGCGGGGCGCCCTGGCCACCCTGGCGCATGGCATGCGGCTCGCGCCGGAGTTCCGGGTCGGCCTCGCCACGACCCTGACGCTGGCCGTCGTCGCGACCGGCGGCCGGGTCGTCGTACCGATCGCCGTCCAGCAGACCATCGACCACGGATTGAAGGGGCCGGGCGGTCCCGACCTTGCCCTGGTGCGGCTGGCCTGTGGCCTCGCCGCCCTCGCGGTCATCGCCACCGCGGTCGCCAACTACCTCACCAATGTGCGGCTCTACCGCACCACCGAGAACGGGCTGGCCGCCCTTCGGGTCGCGGCCTTTCGTCGGGTGCACGACCTGTCGGTGCTGCACCAGGCCGCCGAACGACGTGGTTCCTTGGTGTCCCGGGTCACCGGTGACGTCGACACCATCAGCACCTTCATGCAGTACGGCGGGCTGCTGTGCATCGTGTCGGCCGCCCAGGTGCTGCTGGCCACCCTGCTGATGCTGTTCTGGTCGTGGCAGCTGACCCTGGTGGTCTACCTCTGCTTCCTGCCGCTGGTTTACGCGGTGCGGCATTTCCAGAAGCGTCTGCAGACCGCCTACCGCGCGGTCCGGGAGCGGGTCGGCGAGATGCTCGGCGCAGTTGCCGAGTCTGTCGTCGGCGCGCAGGTGATCCGTGCCTACGGCGTCCAGGACCGCACCGGTACCCGGATCGACGCGGCAGTCGAGCACACGAAGGCCGCCCAGACCAGAGCGCTGACGATCTCGGCCACCACCTTCTGCAGCGGCGAGATGACCGCTGCCCTGGCCAACGCCGCCGTGATCGTGGTGGGGGTTCGGCTCGGCATCGCCGGCGACATCAGCGTCGGCCGACTGATCGGGTTCCTGTTCCTCGTCACGCTGTTCGTCCAGCCGGTGCAGATCGCCACGGAAGTCCTCAACGAGGCGCAGAACGCCGTTGCCGGGATGCGCCGGGTGCTCGGCATCCTCGACACGCCAACCGATGTCGCTGATCCGGGAGCCGCCGGCCGCGACCTGCCCGCTGGTCCGGTTTCGTTGCGGTTCTCGCACGTGTCCTTCGCCTACCCCGGCGGTCCCGACGTGCTGCACGACGTCGACCTCGAGGTCGCCCCGCGCACCCGGGTCGCCGTGGTCGGCGAGACCGGCAGCGGCAAGACGACGTTCGCCAAGCTGCTCACCCGGCTGATGGACCCGACTCGCGGCCAGGTCCTGCTGTCCGGGGTGCCGCTGGCCGAGCTGCGCTTCGCCTCCCTGCGCCGGCGGGTCGTGATGGTGCCGCAGGACGGGTTCCTGTTCGACACGACGGTGGCCGGCAACGTCCGCTACGGCCGTGCCGAGGCAACGGACGACGACATCACGCTGGCCTTCACCGAGCTCGGCCTCGGCGACTGGCTGGAGCAACTGCCGAACGGCCTGGCGACCGAGGTGGGCGAGCGTGGCGAGTCGCTGTCGGTCGGTGAGCGTCAGCTCGTCGCGATCGCGCGCGCCTACGCCGCGGACCCCGACCTGCTGGTGCTCGACGAGGCGACCTCGGCGGTCGACCCGGCGACCGAGGTGCGGCTCAACCGGGCGCTCGACTCGCTGACCCGCGGCCGGACGACGATCACCATCGCGCACCGCCTGTCGACCGCCGAGGCCGCCGACGAGGTGCTGGTGGTCGATCGGGGGGTCGTCGTACAACGCGGTGCCCACCGTGACCTGGTGGATGTGCCCGGCCCCTACCAGCGGCTGCACGCCTCCTGGGTCTCGCAGTCGCGGTGAGCGCGCTCGAGCGGCGCGGCCTGGTCCTCGCCTACGGGGTGTTCGGGCTGTTCTGGGGGGCCTGGGCGGCGGTGCTGCCCGCCGTCGAGCGGCAGGTGCACGCCAGTGACGGTCAGCTCGGTCTGGCGCTCGCCGCCATCGCGTTGTCCGCGCTGCCGGCCACTGCGGTCGCCGGCCGGGTCGCGGACGCCCGTGGTGCCGGCCGGCTGCTGAAGGCCTGCCTGCTCGCCTTCGGCTGCGCCGTCCCGCTGGCCGCGCTCGCGTCCTCGCTGCCGATGCTGATCGGGCTGCTCGTCGGACTGGGGCTGACGACCGGCGCGCTTGACGTCGTCGTCAACACCGCGACGGCGGCCTGGGAGCGGGCCGAGGACGG
>JAYUMN010000475.1:0-4090 GCA_043762595.1 Frankiales bacterium | reverse complement strand
TCGGTGTCCGACGCGGAACGCATCAAGCGGGTGGCCGAACGCATCGTCGCCACCCGCAAGGCTGGACACGACGTGTGCGTCGTCGTGAGCGCCATGGGCGACACGACCGACGACCTGCTGGCGCTTGCGCAGCAGGTATCCCCGCTGCCGCCGGGTCGAGAGCTGGACATGCTGCTCACGGCCGGCGAGCGGATCTCGATGGCGCTGCTCGCGATGGCGATCCAGTCGCTCGGGCTGTCGGCCCGGTCCTTCACCGGCAGCCAGGCTGGGGTGATCACCGATTCGGTGCACGGCAAGGCGCGGATCATCGACGTGACCCCGGGCCGGATCTCCGAGGCCCTGGACAAGGGCCACATCGCGATCGTGGCGGGCTTCCAGGGGGTGTCCCAGGACAGCAAGGACATCACCACCCTCGGTCGAGGTGGTTCGGACACGACCGCGGTAGCGCTCGCCGCGGCCCTCGGCGCCGAGGTCTGCGAGATCTACACCGACGTCGACGGCGTCTTCTCCGCCGACCCGCGGATCGTCCCGAACGCCCGCCAGCTCAGCCGCCTGTCGTATGAGGAGATGCTCGAGCTGGCGGCCTGCGGGGCGAAGATCCTGCACCTGCGGTGTGTGGAGTACGCCCGCCGCTACGACGTCCGCCTGGTGGTGCGGTCCTCGTTCTCGAGCAAGCCAGGTACGACGATCACCGGAGGTAGCGACGTGGAGCAGGCCATCATCAGCGGGGTCGCGCACGACCTCTCCGAGGCGCGGGTCACCGTCGTCGGGGTGCCGGACAAGCCCGGTGAGGCTGCGGCGATCTTCCGCGCGGTGGCCGACGCCGAGGTCAACATCGACATGATCGTGCAGAACGTCTCGGGCGTGACCGCCCGCACCGATATCTCTTTCACCCTGCCCAAATCCGATTTGGCGGGCGCGGTGGCGGCGCTCGCCAAGCTGCAGGCGACCGTCGGGTTCGAGCGGGTGCTGTCGGACGAGCACATCGGCAAGGTCTCGCTCGTCGGCGCCGGGATGAAGAGCCACCCTGGCGTCACCGCGACCTTCTTCGAGGCGCTCGCGCAGGGTGGGATCAACGCCGAGGCGATCTCGACGTCAGAGATCCGCATCTCGGTTGTCTGTCGCGACACTGACGTGCCGGCCGCGGTCACCGCCGTCCATGAGGCGTTCGAGCTCGGTGACCCCGACGGCGACGGTGCCACCGTGTACGCCGGGACAGGCCGATGACCCTGCGCCTAGGCGTGGTCGGCGCCACCGGCCAGGTCGGTGCGGTGATGCGCCGGCTGCTGGTCGAGCGGTCCTTCCCGCTCGACGACATCCGCTTCTTCGCCTCGGCCCGCTCGGCCGGCACGACACTGCCCTGGCAGGGCCGCGAGATCCTCGTCGAGGACGCCGCCCTGGCCGATCCCAGCGGCTTGGACATCGCGTTGTTCTCCTCCGGTGCGACCTCCTCGTGGGCGCTGGCCCCCCGGTTCGTCGCCGCCGGGGCCCTCGTGATCGACAACAGCTCGGCCTGGCGGATGGACCCCGACGTTCCGCTCGTCGTCAGCGAGGTCAATCCCGGGGCGATCGCGGACGCTCGCAAGGGGATCGTGGCCAACCCGAACTGCACCACGATGGCGGCGATGCCGGTGCTCAAGCCGCTGCACGACGAGGCTGGGCTCAACCGACTCATCGCCTCGACCTACCAGGCGGTGTCGGGCAGCGGGCTGGCCGGGGTGGCCGAGCTCGACGAGCAGCTCCGGGCGGCCGGCGACAAGGCCACCGAGCTCGTCCACGACGGCGGCTCGGTGACGTTCCCGCCGCCGTCGACCTACGTCGCCCCGATCGCCTTCAACGTCCTGCCGCTGGCCGGGTCGATCGTCGACGACGGGGCGTTCGAGACCGACGAGGAGCACAAGCTTCGCAACGAGAGCCGCAAGATCCTGGGCCTGCCCGGGCTGCGAGTTTCGGGCACCTGCGTGCGGGTGCCGGTCTTCACCGGGCACTCGCTATCGCTGCTGGTCGAATTCGACCGGCCGCTCTCGGTCGCGCGAGCCCTTGCGTTGCTCGCCGCCGCGCCGGGCGTCGAGGTCACCGACGTGCCGAACCCGCTGCAGGCGGCAGGCACCGACCCGTCGTACGTCGGTCGGGTCCGGCAGGACGGCGACCGGGCACTCGCGCTGTTCGTCAGCAACGACAACCTGCGCAAGGGGGCGGCGCTCAACGCCGTCCAGATCGCCGAGCTTGTCGCGGCGCAGGTTCGGCTGGGGGTGGGAGCCGGATGAGCGACCTCCCGGTTGAGCCGACCCAGGCAATCGGCCAGGCCGGGGCCACTCAGGCGATGGAGAGCGCGGTTGTCGCTGGGCGCTACCGCCTCGACGCGCTCGCCGGCCGCGGTGGGTCGGCGGAGGTGTGGCGGGCCACCGACACGGCGCTGGACCGGGTGGTGGCGCTCAAGCTGGTCACCGTGCCGACCGACGCCAGCGCCGCCCGGGCCGGTGAGGAGGCCCGCACGCTGGCCCGCCTCTCGCACCCCTCGCTGGTGCCCGTCTACGACGCGGGCACCGACAGCATCGGGCGGCCGTGGGTGGTCATGGAGTTCGTCGAGGGGGAAACCCTCGGCGACGCGCTTCGGCGGGGCCCGCTGCCCGCCGCCCTGGCCGCGGCCACCGGTCGCTCGGTCGCCGAGGCGCTCGAGCACGTGCACGCCCAGGGCTTGGTGCACCGCGACGTCAAGCCAGCCAACGTGCTGATCGGCGTCGGAGGCCGGGTCCGGCTCACTGACTTCGGCATCGCCCGCCTCGTCGACGCGGCCAAAGTCACCTCGACCGGCCTGATGGTCGGTACCGCCTCCTACCTCGCGCCCGAGCAGGTCACCGGGGAGCCGGTCGGACCACCGGCCGACATCTACGCCCTCGGGCTTGTGCTGTTGGAGTCGCTGACGGGCGAGCGCGAGTACGCCGGGTCGACCGTCGAGGTCGCCCTGGCCCGGCTGCACCGCAATCCCGTCATCCCGTCGACCGTGCCGCCCGGGTGGGCCCCGCTGCTCACCGCGATGACCGACCGGGCCGCGGCCGGGCGACCGACGGCGGGGGAGGTGGCGTGGGCCCTTGGCAACGTCGCCTCCTACGGTGACCGGACCCAGGTGCTCCCGCCGCTGCGGCTCGACCAGGAGACCAGGCTGTTGCCGGTGGTGCCTCCCGTCCGCGGTCCCGTCCGGGAGGCATCTCGCCCGGGCCCATGGGTCACCGCACGCCCTGCGCTGCCGGTGCCGGCGCCAGCGAGCCGGCCCCGGCGGTCGCGCGTCAGGGGCGTGTTGGTCGTCCTGGTCGCTGTGTTGTTGCTGCTTGGCGCCGGTGCCTACGCCGTGTCACAGGTTGGCGCCAGCCCGGCGATCAATGCGCCCGCCACCGACCTGCCGGAACAGCTCCGTGGCGATCTACGTCAGCTCCAGCAGCAGGTGGCCAAGTGAGGGGCGCCCGTCAGCTCGCACCTGCAGTGCTGCTCGGCGTCGTCCTGCTCGCCGGCTGCGGGTCGTCCTCGCCGGCCGACGAGCTGCGGAGCAAGGTGGCCGCGGTGACCGACGCGGCCAACAATCGCAACGCCAACGCCCTCCGGAGCGCGGTCGACGACCTGCTGTCCACCGCGAAGCTCCAGCACGACGCCGCCAAGCTCGATCTCGGCCGGTACCGGCAGATTCAGGGCTACGCCACGCGGGTGCGGGCCGACGCCGCCCTGTTCGATCCCCCGCCGGCGAGGACCGCCCCCCCGGCAACGACCGAGCCGACGATGACGACGCCCCCGGAGACCAGCCAGCCGCAGCCGACCGGCAAGGGTGACGGCGAGGGGAAGGGCGGCAAGAATAAGCACGACGCCAGCAGTAGCCCGTCGCTGAGCACGGTCCTGCCGACCACCGGCCCGGTCCTCACCCCCTCACCCTGACCGGCGGTCAGACTGGGCCCGGGAGCCCCACCTGCGTAGCCACGAACGTCAGTTCGGCTCTGACCTGTCGGATCCGTTCCTCCACGACGAGCGAACCGTGCCCGGCGTCGAAGCGGTAGACCTCGACGGTCTTTCCGAGCTCGGCGGCCGCCCCCAGCCAGTTGTC
>JAYUMN010000474.1:0-4194 GCA_043762595.1 Frankiales bacterium | reverse complement strand
GCCGACCGTGAGATGCCGGGCGCCTACCACCGGATCGGCTTCGGCCGGCCCAGCGGCGAGCTGGTCTTCATCGAGACGACCCGGCCGGAGCTGCTCCCGGCCTGCGTGGCGCTCGTGGCGCACCCGGACGACGAGCGCTACCAGGCGCTGTTCGGTAGCTCGGTCACCACGCCGCTGTTCGGGGTTGCGGTTCCGGTGCTGGCGCACGAGCTGGCCGACCCGGCCAAGGGTTCCGGCATTGCGATGATCTGCACCTTTGGCGACACGACCGATGTCACCTGGTGGCGTGAGCTCGATCTGCCGGTGCGCAGCATCATCGGTCGCGACGGCAGGCTCGTCGCGACCGCACCGGCGGGCGTGGCGGCGGGGCCCTACGCCGAATTGGCCGGCAAGACCGTCAAGCAGGCGCAGACCCGGATCGTCGAGCTGCTCGCCGCTGCCGGCGACCTTGTCGGCGAGCCCAGGGCCATCACCCACCCAGTGAAATTCTACGAGCGCGGGGACCGGCCGCTGGAGATCGTCACCAGCCGGCAGTGGTATCTCCGCAACGGTGGCCGTGACGGTGAGCTGCGCGATGCCTTGCTCGGCCGCGGTAAGGAGCTGGGGTGGCATCCGGGATTCATGCAGTCTCGGTACGACAACTGGGTCGGCGGCCTCAACGGCGACTGGCTGATCAGCCGGCAACGGTTCTTCGGCGTGGCTTTCCCGCTGTGGTATCGCTTGGATAGTGCCGGCGAGCGGCTGTACGACGCGCCGTTGCTCCCGGCTGAGCACGACCTGCCGGTTGATCCCACCAGCGATGTCCCGGCCGGTTACGCGGCCGAGCAGCGCGATCAGCCGGGGGGCTTCACCGCCGATCCTGACGTGATGGACACCTGGGCCACCTCGAGCCTGACCCCGCAGATCGCCGGGGGCTGGGAGGACGATCCCGAGTTGTTCGCGCTCGTCTTTCCGTTCGACCTGCGCCCGCAGGGCCATGACATCATCCGCACCTGGTTGTTCTCCACTGTGGTGCGCAGCCATCTGGAGCACGGCAGCGTCCCGTGGACTGACACGGCGCTGTCCGGCTGGATCCTCGACCCCGACCGCAAGAAGATGAGCAAATCGGTTGGCAACGTCGTCACCCCGCTCGACCTGCTCGAGCAGCACGGCAGCGATGCCGTGCGCTACTGGGCCGCGAACGGCCGGCTCGGCACCGACACCGCCTTCGACGAGGGGCAGATGAAGGTCGGTCGGCGGCTCGCAGTCAAGCTCCTGAACGCGTCGAAGTTTGCGCTGGCGTTCCCCGAAGCCGCTGCGGGCCCGGTCACCGAGGCGGTCGACCGGGCCCTGCTGGCCCGACTCGCCACCGTGGTCGACGAGGCGACGGTTGCCTTCGAGGCCTTCGACTACACGCGCGCCCTGGAGCGCACCGAAGCGTTCTTCTGGTCGTTCTGCGACGACTACATCGAGCTGGTCAAGACCCGAGCGTACGCCGGGGGAGCGGCCGCCGAGAGCGCCTCCCGGGCCCTGCGGCTGGCGCTGGACGTCCTCCTGCGGCTGTTCGCCCCGGTGCTGCCGTTCGCCACCGAGGAGGTCTGGTCGTGGTGGCAGCAGGGCTCGGTGCACAGCCAGTCCTGGCCCGTTGCCCAGCTGCTGCGCGAGTCCGGCGGCGAGGGCGGCGACCCGGTGCTGCTGACCGTCGCCGGGGAGGTGCTCTCGCAGATCCGGAAGGAGAAGAGCGTGAACAAGGTGTCGATGCGCGCCGAGGTCGACCGGGTCGAGGTGCGCGCCGTGCCCGAGCGGGCTGCTCGTGTCCGGCAGGCTGAAGCCGATTTGCGGGGCGCCGGCGTCGCGGCCGACTTCGAGGTTATTGAGGTTGCCGACGCGGCGGCGGAGGGGGTTGACGTGACACTCGCCCCGGCGGCGGTCACTGGCGTGCAGCAGACATGAGCCTCGAGCGCGTGACGGCGGCGCTGGCTGGGCGCTTCCCGAGCGAAGACCGGATGATGCCCGACCTCGATCGGATCACGATGCTCGTCGACCTGCTCGGCTCTCCGCAGCGCGCCTACCCGTCGATCCATCTCACCGGTACGAACGGCAAGACTTCGACAGCCCGGATGGTGGATGCCCTCGTGCGGGGGTTCGGCCTGCGCCCGGGCCGGTACACCTCCCCGCACCTGGACACCGTCACCGAGCGAATCACCATCGACGGCGACCCGCTCTCGGACGACCGCTTCACCGAGGTCTTCGACGAGGTGCTGCCCTACGTCGAGCTGGTGGATGCCCGCTCACCCGTGCCGGTGACCTTCTTCGAGGTGCTGACCGCGATGGCGTTCGCGGCCTTCGCCGACGCACCAGTCGATGTCGCCGTGCTCGAGGTGGGCCTCGGCGGGGTGTGGGACGCCACCAATGTGGTGCAGGCGCAGACCTGCGTGGTGCTGCCCATCGGCCTGGACCATGTGCCGCTGCTCGGCAACACGCTCGCCGAGATCGCCGCCGAGAAGGCTGGCATCATCCACGCCGGGGCGACCGTGGTGCTGTCCGCGCAGCCGCCAGAAGCCGCCGAGGTGCTGCTGCGGCGGTGCGCCGAGGTCGAGGCGACCGTCGCCCGGGAGGGCCTCGAGTTCGGCGTCGTCGACCGGCGGACGGCAGTCGGTGGTCAACTCTTGACCCTGCAGGGGCTCGCCGGGCGCTACGAGGATGTCTTCCTGCCGTTGCACGGGCCACACCAGGCGGCCAACGCCGCCGCTGCCCTTGCGGCCGTCGAGGCGTTCCTCGGCGGTGGCCGGGGTTCGCTGGACCCCGACGCGGTCCGGGAGGGGTTCGCCGATGTCAGCTCCCCCGGTCGGCTCGAGGTCGTCCGGACCTCACCGACGGTGCTCGTCGACGCCGCGCACAACCCGCACGGGATGGCTGCGACGGTGGCCGCGCTCGGGGACGCATTCTCCTTCACCCACCTCGTCGCGGTCGTCGCCTGCCTGGCCGACAAGGACGTCCGCTCGATGCTCGAGGTCCTCGAGCCCGCTGTCGCCGCGATCGTGGTCACCGAGAACTCCTCGCCCCGGCGCCTGCCGGCCGAGGCGCTGGCCGAGCTCGCGCTGGAGCTGTTCGGGCCGGAGCGGGTGCACGTCGAGCCCCGGCTCGACGACGCACTCGACACCGCGATGGCGCTCGTCGATGCCGAGGCGGAGTACGGCGGGGTCGGCGTGCTCGTCACCGGCTCAGTGGTGACCGCCGGCGAGGCCCGCACGCTGCTGCGGGCCCGCTGACCCGGCGTACCGCCCGGTATCCTTACCCCGCAACCCATCCCATCGACGTACGGAGATCTCCGCAGTGGCCACCGAGCGCACCCTTGTCCTCGTCAAGCCCGACGGCGTCCGCCGCGGCCTCGCCGGAGAGGTGATCCGGCGGCTCGAGAACAAGGGGCTGGCGTTGGTCGCGATGGAGCTGCGCACGCTGGACCGCGCGACCGCCGAGGAGCACTACGCCGAGCACCGTGAGCGGCCGTTCTTCGGCGAGCTGGTCGAGTTCATCACCGGCGGTCCGCTGGTGGCGCTCGTCGTCGAGGGCCCACACGCCGTCGCCGGCACCCGCCGCCTGATGGGCGTCACCAACCCGGTCGAGGCCACGCCAGGCTCAATCCGCGGCGACTTCGCCCTGGAGATCGGCCAGAACCTCGTACACGGCTCGGACTCGCCCGAATCGGCCGCCCGCGAGATCGCAATCTTCTTCCCGCACCGGTAGCCACCGGGCGGAATGCCTCACGCCGGGTGAAGGTTGAGGTGCTCAACCAAAGGGGAGGCGGATGGCGGCCGCACCAGCGGGCAGGGGGTTGCTCCGGCGCATCGCAGCGCTGTTCGGTCCCTACCGGCGTGACGTGGGTGTCGTCGCCGCGCTGATCCTGGTGACCGCAAGTCTTGGGGTAGCCGGTCCGCTGCTCATCCGGACGGTGTTTGACCAGGCCCTGTTCCCGGCCGACGGAACGGGCGTGCACCGCCCGCTGCTCATCCAGCTGGTCGCGGTGATGTGCGCGATCCCTGTGGTGGCCGGCGCGCTCGGGCTCTACCAGACCTACCGCACCAACGTCGTCGGACAAAAGGTCATGCGCGATCTGCGCGACAAGCTCTACCGGCACCTGCAGTCGCTGCCGCTGCGGTTCTTCACCGCCACCCGCACGGGCGAGATCCAGAGCCGCCTGGCCAACGACGTCGG
>JAYUMN010000473.1:0-3672 GCA_043762595.1 Frankiales bacterium | reverse complement strand
CCTCGGGGGTAGCGATCGGCATCGTGGGCTCCTCGATAGGCGGCGGACGTTGGGAGCATCTCATTCGCCCCGTCCCAGCACGGCACACCCCCGCACGGTACGACGCCGGGCGGCCTGCGCCGGACCGTAGCGTGGCCGGGTGGCCGACCTCGCGACCCTGTCAACGGGGACGGCGTACGCGCTGCTCGCGGTCCTGGTGTTCGCCGAGTCGGGCGTGCTCCTGGGGTTCTTCCTGCCAGGCGACACGGTGCTGTTCGCCGCTGGGTTGCTCACCGGCGAGGGCGGGGCACTGTCGTTGCCGGTCCTCGTGGCGATCGTGCTGGTCACCGCCGTGACCGGTGACGCGGTCGGCTACGCCACCGGACGCCGGGCCGGGCCGGCGCTGTTCGAGCGCCGGGCCGGCCGGGTGCTGAACCCGGACACCCTGGACCGGGCCCGCCGCTTTTACGCCCGCTACGGGGCGAGCGCCGTCATCGCCGCGCGGTGGATCCCGTGGGTCCGCACGTTCACGCCGCTGATGGCCGGGGCCGCCCAGATGCCCTACCCACGCTTTCTCGTGGCCAATGTCGTCGGTGCGGTGACCTGGGGCGCTGGCCTGCTGCTGCTCGGCCACCTCGCCGCGTCCTCGCCTGACGTCAGGAACAGCGCCGGTTGGATCGCGGCGACGGTGGTGCTGCTGTCGGTTGCCGGCGGCGTGACGCAGCATCGACGGCGGCGGCGCGCCCACGCCGACTAATCTCAGCAGGTGAGCATCGTTGCAGCACTGCCTGCCATCCTCGACGGGCAGCAGCTGGTCCGCGACGTCGGACTGCCGATCTGCCTGTTCATCGTGTTCGCCGAGACCGGCCTGCTGCTGGGCTTCTTCCTGCCCGGCGACTCATTGTTGTTCGCGGCCGGCTATGCCGCGTCGGGTGGTATCCCCGGCGTCAGCTTCCCGCCCGTGGCCGTCGTCTGCCTGCTGATGACCCTCGTGGCGTTCGCCGGCGCGCAGACCGGCTACCTGATCGGCAACAAGGCCGGTCCGGCGCTGTTCGACCGTGAAGACTCCAAGCTGTTCAAGCAGTCCTACGTCACAAAGGCCCGTGAGGTCCTGGACCGCTACGGCGAGCCGAAGGCCATCCTGCTCGCCCGATTCGTCCCGGTCGTGCGCACCTTCCTCAATCCGCTGTGCGGCGCGGTCGGGGTGCCGGCCAGGACCTTCCTGCTCTGGAACGCCGTCGGCGCGGTCCTGTGGGGTACCGGCCTGGTGCTGCTCGGTTACTTTCTCGGCCAGGTGTCGTTCATCGGCAAAAATCTCGAGGTGTTCGCGGCCCTCATCGTGGTCATCTCGCTGCTGCCGATCGGCCTGGAGTTCCGTAAGCAGCGCCGGCTCGCCCGCAAGTCCTGAAGCCAGCTCTTCAGCGATCGCGACCACGACAGCAGCAAATCGAGGCCACCTGGCCCGGCGCCGGCATGGCTGTCCTCGAAACCGGCCCCTTCCCCTGCTGTCGCGGTCGTCGTCGGACTGATCCGGTCGCGCCGCATGCCAACCGAACCGGCCCCACACTCGTCCCTGTGGCAGTGAGGGAGCACGACGAGGCGTTCAGCGAGTTCGTCGCGGCCCGCTCACGACACCTGCTGCAGGCGGCGTACCTGCTGACAGGTGACCCACACCGCGCCGAGGACCTGCTGCAGACCGCGCTCACCCGCGCCTACCTGCGGTGGGACCGCATCGAGAGCGACGACCCGGAGGGCTACGTGCGACGCACCCTCACCAACGCACACATCGACTGGTGGCGCCGCAAACCGTGGCGCGAGGAACCAACCGAGGTGCTCCCCGAGACCGTGGTGCCCGACGCTGCCGCGGCGTACGACGTGCGGTCGGTGGTGCTGTCCGCACTGGACCGACTGTCGCGCCGACAACGCGCCGTGGTCGTCCTGCGTTACTACGAGGACCTGTCCGAAGCCGAGATCGCCTCGATCCTGGGCTGTTCGCCGGGCACCGTGAAGAGCGCGGCATCCCGCGCGATGGCCACCCTGCGGCCGGTGCTCGCAGGAATGCGCGAGGAGCTGCCCCGATGAGTCCCGAGGACGAGCTCCGGCTGCTGCTGCGCGCCCCGCAGCTCTCGCTCGACCCCACCCCCGGGCTTCCCGACCGGGTACGACGTCGGGGGCGCGTCCTGCGGCGCCGCCAACGCACGGCCGGAGGAAGCCTGGTCGTGGCGGCGCTGCTCACCGCTGGCCTGGCTGGGCCGTCGCTGGTTGCTCGGTTGCGCGCCCCGGACCAAGCCGTCGTGGCGGGCCGGCCGGTACCGGACCCGCGCTTCCCCGACGCGACAACCGAGGTGGCGACGCTCGCGCCGGCGGGCATCTTCACCTACTTCAAAGGTGCCCAGTGGTGCACCGTGGCCCGGCGACTGAGCGACTCATCCACCTGCTCGCCACTCCCCGCGCCGAACGCTCCCTCCCTTGTCAGCGTCCGCGGCCCGGGCACGAACTCGCTGAGCATCGACCGGATCCGTCTCGCTGCCGGTCTTGCCGGAGCGGGCGTCGTCAAGGTCGAGCTCTTGCTGTCGGACGGCAGCCACCTGGTCGCCGTGCTGATCGACGGCCACGGCAGCTTCCCGCAGCCGGTCTGGTCGGCGTCGGTACCGCCGAGCCGCACGGTGGAGCGCTACACCGCCTTCAACGCCGCTGGGCAGGTCCTGGCCACCCGGCCCGGCTGAGCCCAGCTGGCCCTGCGCCCGCGCAACGCCCCCCCAACCCCCATGTTCCTGACCGATCTTGACGACATTGTTGCCCCAACCGACGTCGTCGGCCACGTCGTCAAGATGAGCGTGGGCATGATCGGCCGGGCCGGGCCGGGCCGGTGGCGTGGCGGGCCGGTGGCGTGGCGACCGGTGGTCCTTGCCCCGGGCGGCGGCCCCGTTCTGGACAGAGGGCTCAGCTGAGGCCGAGATCACTCAGGGAGTAGACAAAGCGATAGGGCACCCCCGCGGCCTCAATCTTCTCGCCTGCGCCGGTCGAGCGGTCAGCGATCGTGGCGACGGCAACCGGAGTCGCCCCGGCCTCGCGCACAGCGGCCAGCGCGGTCAGCGGCGTCCCGCCGGTGGTGGTGGTGTCCTCAACGACCAGCACCCGCCGACCGGCGATGTCCGGCCCCTCGATCCGGCGCTGCAGGCCGTGCGCCTTGGCCTCCTTGCGAATGACGAAGGCATCAAGTTGCCGACCCTGTGCTGCCGCGGCGTGCAACATCGCGGTGGCAATCGGGTCGGCGCCCATCGTCATGCCGCCAACGGCCTCGTAGTCGAGGTCTGCGGTGAGCTCGAGCATGACCCGACCGACCAGCGGCGCGGCCGCCGCTGACAGGGTCGTCCGGCGCAGGTCGACGTAGTAGTCGGCCTCGCGACCGGAGGACAGGGTGACCCGGCCGTGGACGATGGCCTGGGCGCGAACCAGGGACAGCAGGTCGTCGCGATCGGTCACTGCGCCACCGTAGCGGGCCGCGCTCACCAGTCGCCACGCTCCCGCCGTCCTCGGTGTCCTCGGTGTCGTTGCCCGCTCCGCCATCGACCACGTCGTTGCCGGCCCCCGCGAGTACCCGGTCGTTGCCCGCGCCCACGTCGATCGTGTCCGTGCCCGCGCCCACGCCCGCGGAGCCACCGATGAGGTCGCTGCCTGCGTCGGCGCTCA
>JAYUMN010000472.1:0-1729 GCA_043762595.1 Frankiales bacterium | reverse complement strand
ACGCAGCGGGCCGCGTCGCTCTCCCACGCCAGGCCCATCGTGCCGACCCGGAACTCCTGCTCAACCGGCGCGTCCAGCGGCGCGGTGTCATCTAACTCGCGGGGTGCGGCGGCGGGTAGGTCGGCGTCGGTCGTGCGGCGGACCGTCTCGAGCAGCTCCTCGAGCCGCTCAGCGAGCACGGCGACCTGGGCCTTCTCCAGCGCGACGCTGACCGTCCGGCCACCGCCGGAGGCCTGCAGGTAGAACGTCCGGTCGCCGGGCTGGCCGACGGTACCGGCGACGAACCGATCGGGCGGGTCGAAGACGAACAGCTGGCGTGGCACGTCGCAGAGCCTATGCGCCGCCCGCGTCGGGTGGGCCTGGGCACCTACGCGCCCGAACCGCCGCCCACCGGTGCGTCGCTGCTGGCCTTGCGCCGGGTCCGCTTCTTCGGGGGCAGCAGGTCGGCGACCCCGCCGCCGGTGTCGTTGACCCGCACCACGAACGGCCGCAGCTCGGTGTAGCGGATCACCGTCACCGAGCACGGGTCGACGAAGATCCGCTGGAACTGGTCCAGGTGCAGCCCGAGCGCATCGGCCACGATGGCCTTGATGACGTCGCCGTGCGAGCAGGCCAACCAGGTCGCGTCCGGGCCGAGCTTGGCGTTCCAGTCGCGGACGGCCGCGACCGCGCGGTTCTGCGTCTCACGCAGCGGTTCGCCTTCGGGACCGGGGAAGACCACCGCGCTGGGGTGCTGCTGGACGACCTTCCACAGCGGATCCTTGGCCAGCTCCTTGAGCGGCCGGCCGGTCCAGTCGCCGTAGCGGCACTCCCCCAGCCGTTCGTCGACCTGGAGCTGCTCGGCCCGGCCCTCGGCGATCGCCCCGGCCGTGTCGAGGCAGCGGTCCAGCGGGCTGCTGACGATCGCGGCGAACGGCACCTCGCGGAGTCGCCCAGCGACCGCCGTTGCCTGCCGCTGACCACGCTCGTCCAGGTGCAACCCCGGCGTCCAGCCGGCCAGCACCGGCCCGGTCAGATGGGTCAGGCCGTGCCGGACGAGCACCACGGTGGTCACAGCAGGTGAGCCTACTGAGCGACCGGGCCCGGGGTCCCCCGGAGGTCAGCGGCTTCGGTGGCCGTGCGCCACCTGCTCGCTTCTGCTGACGGTCGCCGGCGTACTGCCTTGCCTTGTCGGGGTCGGCCTTCCCCGGCGTACGAACGGCGCTGAGCGGTGCGCCGCGCCCTTGTCGTAGGACCGGGTGGGTCTCCGCCCTCCCCCTCCCCCACTTCCCCCGCGGCCGTGGCACCTCTTGCCATGAAATGCCAGCTTCCAACCGGTCGTACGACGCGGGAAGTGGGGCCCGCAGCTGCCCTGCTGCTGCCCTGCGGCTGGGCCGCGGCTGGGCCACCGAGATGCACCGGTGCTTGGCGACTGGATGATCTTTGCGCAGGTCGCCGAGCGGTGGAGCACCCGGCTGCCGCCGTCTTAGGCCCGCGGTTCCGGGCGAGCGTCGGGTGCGCCACGGCCGCCGCCAGGGGTTCACTTCAAGATGTTGACCGCGCGCGCGGCAACCAGGCCGATCGTGAGCAGCGACACGAGTGCCTGCAGGCCCATCAGCAGCTTTGCCCGCGGGGTGAGCGGCATCGTGTCGGTCGGGCTGAACGCGGTCGCGGAGGTCAGCGACACGAACAGGTAGTCGACAAAGACCGGTTGCCAACCCGGCGCAGCCGACCGCGGGTCGGCGTCCTG
>JAYUMN010000471.1:0-1555 GCA_043762595.1 Frankiales bacterium | reverse complement strand
GCCGCGTCCTTGGCCGCCTTGATGATGGCGGCCTGCTTGACCTGCAGGTCGCGGAGCACCGCCTGCGCCCGGGTCGCCGCCTGCTCGACCTGAGCCTTGTCCCGTTCCACCCCGGCCAGGGCGTTGGTGGCGTCGCCAACGGCCGCGCGGGCTTCGGCGGCCGCACCGGCCTGCTCGTGCCGGGCGACGGCGATCCGCTGCATCACATCGGTCTGACCGCGGGCGACCCGGTCCAGCGTGCCAAGCCGGTCCAGCAGGTTGCTCGGTCCGGCGTCGCTGGACAAGACCGTGACATCCAGGCCGCCGACGCCGGAGCGGTAGACCTGCGCGGCGAAGACACCGGCCTGTCCGCGTAACCGAGACACGACGGCGTCCTGCCGGACGAGCGCGGCCTGGGCGACGTTGGCCCGCTGCGTCGCCTTGGCGACGGTGATCCGGCCGGCGTTGTAGCGCTCAGCAGCGGCCTCGGCCTGGCTCTGCAACTGGTCGAGCTCGGCCTGGCTGGCCTTGATCTGCGCGGTGATGTCGGCTGAGGCCGGCAGCGACAGGCTCGTGGTGAGCAGCGCCGCGCACGCCACGAGCACAGCGCTGGACACCGGCCAGGGGTGCCGAACACGGTCGGAGGTCGAACGGTTGGGACGCGCCACAGCGCGGAGCCTTCCTTCACAAGCCGCCTACCGGGTTAGCTGACGGGCTCGGGCTGAAGCTGCCCTACGGTGGCGACCCGGCCGGTGGCCGGGCGCGCACCGATTCGCCCCAGGGACGGTGGGTCCCCGGCTCAGACCGCTCGCGCGGCCAATGACTCGGCGGTGCTGCGAGCCGCCTGTCGTTCGACCGGCTGTCGCTCGCAGCACGCAGAACCTAGCCGACCCGGCGGGAGGGACCCTCGAGACACTCCGCAGGCAACCCGCGAGGTGCCTGCTGTCGGGGGTGGTGGCCGGCATCAATCAGCAAGACGGGCGCTACCGCTCGTGGGGCGAGTTGTTCGCACCCACCAGCCGCGACCTCGTCCAGGTCGGTCCAGCCGGCATGCAGGCCGCCGTCCTACCGCTCTCGACAGCCAGCTCGCGACTGGGCCGCGGAACGCTGCTGCAGCTGCAGATCCCGGCGCCCCGGGCGCACCTGACGAGCCGCCAGGGCTTTGTCTACCTCCCGCCGCAGTACTGCGACCCGGCGTACGCGCGGACCTCGTTGCCCGTCGTAGAGAGCTTCCAGCGCAGCCCCGGTCGTCCCAGCGACTGGATCAACGGCTTCCAGCTCGACCGGCAGATGGACCGCGCCATCGCGCGGGGCTGGGTCGCCCTGGCGATCGTGGTGGCCCCCGACACCAACGGCGAGCTGGCCCGGTCGCTGGAGTGCACCGACACCGCCGACGGCAAGGCCGACGAGACCTTCATGGTCGAGGACGTACGCGCCTGGCTGACCGCGACCTTCCGCACTGCGCCGACCCGGTGGACCGGCAGCGGCTACTCGACCGGTGGCTCCTGCGCGCTCGAGCGGACCGTCCGCCATCCCGATCTGTATGGCCGGGCCGTCAGCCTGGACGGCTGCGCAC
>JAYUMN010000470.1:0-4717 GCA_043762595.1 Frankiales bacterium | reverse complement strand
CCCGGATCGTAGGGCTGGCTTGGATCGCAGCGGACCCCGTAGTAATGCTGGACCCGCCGCTCGGTCGGCAGCCCGTTGTCGTCCCAACCCATCGGGTAGAACACCGCCTTGCCCGTCATCCGCTGGTAGCGCGCGATCAGGTCGGTGTGGGTGTAGCTGAAGACGTGGCCGACGTGCAGGCTGCCGGACACGGTCGGCGGCGGCGTGTCGATGGCGTAGACCCGGGCCTGGTCGGCGCTGCGGTCGAACGCGTAGGTGCCCTGCTCCTGCCAGGCCGAGCTCCAGGTCGCCTCGAGACCGTCGAGGGTCGGGCGCTCTGGCATCCGGGAGCTGGCGTCGGTCACGAGGCAAGTCTAGAGACGGCGTCCGACACGTTTCCTAGGCTGCCACCCGTGACCGTGGACCTCGACCTGGACGACCGCTGGGCCTACGGGCCCGGCATCCAGCACGGCGGCTTCCTGCTGCAGACGGTGACCAGCGCCGCCGTGACCGAGCAGCACCCGCACCCGCTCGCCGTCACCTCGCACTTCCTGGCGCCGCCCAGCCTCGGCCCCGCGCACGTCGAGCTCGAGACCCTGCGCACCGGCCGCTCGACCTCGGTCGTGCACGCCAAGCTCGTCCAGGCCGGCCGCACCTGCCTGGACGTCGTGGTCACCGCCGGCCGGCTCGGTGAGCCAAGCGCCCCGGCGTACGACGTGTCGGTGCCACCCGTGCTGCCACCGGCGCAGGACTGCCCGCGCAACGGGGCCGCCCCGGGGCAGGAACGCAACGGCATCACCGAACAGCTCGAGATCCGGATGGATCCTGCGGCCGCCGGCTGGCTGGGTACGCCGTCCACCTCGGCGCTGGTCCGGGGTTGGCTGCGCCGCGCCGACGGGACCGAACCCGACCCGCTCGGATTGCTCTGCCTGGCCGATGCGCTGCCCCCGGTGACCTTCGCGCTCGGGCTCGCCGGTTGGGTGCCGACGGTGTCGCTCACGGTCCACGTCCGGGCGCTCCCCGCACCGGGCTGGATCCGGGCGGTGCAGCAGGCCACCCTGCTGCAGGACGGCTGGCTCGATGAGACCTGCGTGCTGTGGGACTCGACCGGGCGGCTGGTCGCCCAGGCCTCGCAGCTCGCGATGTACCGCCCGTAGTCCGCGTCCGGCCGATGCCGACCTGCCTGCCGACACCAGCCCCCACCTTGGCCGATCTAGACGAGATTGCCGGCAACAGGCCGTTCTTGGCGACCAGACCATCAAGACCGCAACATCAGCCGGGCGCCCGGGCCCATGATCGCGCAAGTCGGGCGCTGGCGGGTGGATCGAACGGGCAGTTGGTCAGGCGGTCTTCTCGCGGCGCTCGCGGCGGGCCGGCGTGGACGCGTCGCGGGGTACCAAGGTCGGGTTGACGTGCTCGAGGACGACCTCCCGGGTGATCACGCAGGTAGCAACGTCGCCGCGGGAGGGGATCTCATACATCACCGACAGGAGCACCTCCTCCATGATGGCCCGCAGACCACGAGCACCGGTGCCCCGCTTGATGGCCTGGTCGGCGATCGCCTCGAGCGCGTCGCCGGTGAACACGAGCTCGACCCCATCAAGCTCGAACAACCGGGCATACTGCCGCACCAGGGCATTCTTGGGTTCGGTGAGAATGCGGATGAGGGCCTCGCGGTCCAGGTTGTGGACGCTCGTCAGGACCGGCAGGCGGCCGATGAACTCCGGGATCATGCCGTACTTCAGCAGATCCTCGGGCATGGCCTCGCCGAAGACGTTGCCCGGGTCAACCTCGTGCTTGCCATGGGTGATCGAGGTGAAGCCGATCGCCTTCTTGTTCGTGCGTTGCTCGATCACCTTGTCCAAGCCGGAGAAGGCGCCGCCGACGATGAACAAGACGTTGGTGGTGTCGATCTGGATGAACTCCTGGTGCGGGTGCTTGCGACCGCCCTGCGGCGGCACGGAGGCCGTGGTGCCTTCCAGGATCTTCAGCAGTGCCTGCTGGACACCCTCGCCGGACACGTCCCGGGTGATCGAGGGGTTCTCGCTCTTGCGGGCGATCTTGTCGACCTCGTCGATATAGATGATGCCGGTCTCGGCCTTTTTGACGTCGTAGTCCGCGGCCTGGATGAGTTTGAGCAAGATGTTCTCGACATCCTCGCCGACGTAACCCGCCTCGGTCAGCGCGGTCGCGTCGGCGATGGCGAACGGAACGTTGAGCATTTTGGCCAGGGTCTGCGCGAGCAGCGTCTTGCCGCAGCCGGTCGGGCCGAGCAGCAAGATGTTGCTCTTCTGCAGCTCGACGGGGTCCTTGTCGTTGGCGCCGGCCTGGATGCGCTTGTAGTGGTTGTAGACCGCGACAGCCAGGGTCCGCTTGGCGGTGTCCTGCCCGATCACGTAGCCGTCGAGGAAGTCGTAGATCTCGCGGGGCTTGGGCAACTCGTCCCATTTGAGCTCGGAGCTCTCGGAGAGCTCCTCCTCAATGATCTCGTTGCACAGGTCGATGCACTCGTCGCAGATGTACACACCTGGCCCGGCGATGAGCTTTTTAACCTGCTTCTGTGATTTGCCGCAGAACGAGCACTTCAGCAGGTCCCCACCGTCCCCGATGCGTGCCACCAGCTACCTCGTCCCTGTCGTTCCGGCTCGTGCAGGCCGCCTGTCGGAGCCCGGTCGAACTGTCCAGCCTGCGCTCGATCGTCGTGCCGCGCTTCCGACGGTACTGCCTGTCGAGGTGGCTTCGAGGCACGATGACCAACCCCATCGCGGACCGGCTGCCGATCCGCGACGGGCCGACGTCAGCGGCCGGCCGCGCTCAGCGCCGCGGTCTTGCGGGTGCTCACCACCTCGTCGATGAGGCCGTACTCCACCGCCTCACGGGAGGTCAGGATCTTGTCCCGCTCGATGTCCTTGCGGACCTTCGCCACCTCCTGACCGCTGTGGTCGGCGAGCATCTGCTCGAGCAGATCACGCATCCGCAGAATTTCGCGGGCCTGGATCTCGATGTCGGAGGACTGTCCTTCGCCACCACCGGAGGGCTGGTGGATCAGGATGCGGGCGTGCTCGAGGGCTAGCCGCTTGCCCTTGGTGCCGGCGGCCAGCAGCACTGCGGCGGCCGAGGCCGCCTGGCCCATGCAGATCGTCTGGATCTCGGGCTTGACGAACTGCATCGTGTCGTAGATCGCCGTCAACGCCGTGAACGAACCACCGGGTGAGTTGATGTAAATCGAGATGTCACGGTCGGGATCCTCGGACTCCAGGTGGAGCAGCTGCGCCATGATCACGTTGGCGACACCGTCGTCGATCGGCGTGCCGAGGAAGATGATGCGCTCCTTGAGCAGCCGGCTGTAGATGTCGAACGACCGCTCGCCCCGGCTGGTCTGCTCGATGACGATCGGGATCGTGTAGGCGTTCGGGTCCTGGAAGCTCATGGTTGGTGTCTCCTCTAGGCCCGGGTGCCGGCGCCGGACGGCACCTGCGCTGCGCCGCTGACGACGTGGTCGATGAAGCCGTACTCCTTGGCCTCCTGCGCCGAGAACCAGCGGTCCCGGTCGGAGTCCTTCTCAATCTGTTCAGCAGACTGGCCGGTGTGGAAGGCGATCCGGTCGGCCATCTCGCGCTTGACGTACAGCATCTGCTCGGCCTGGATAGCGATGTCGGCAGCGGTGCCGCCGATCCCGCCGGACGGCTGGTGCATCATGATCCGCGCGTGCGGCGTCGCATACCGCTTGCCCTTGGTCCCCGCGCAGAGCAGGAACTGCCCCATCGAGGCGGCCAGCCCAAGGCCGACCGTGGCAACATCGTTGTTGACGAACTGCATCGTGTCGTAGATCGCCATGCCGGCCGAGATGGACCCGCCCGGGCTGTTGATGTAGAGAAAAATGTCGCGGTCGGGATCCTCGGCCGCGAGCAGCAGGAGCTGGGCACAGATGGCGTTCGCCATCTCGTCCATCACCGGAGAGCCCAAGAAAATGATGCGTTCCTTGAGCAGCCGGTTGAAGACCTGGGCGTCCAGGCCCATCGCCTCCGAACCACGCAGGGTGGGCTGGGCATGTCCGAGTGTGCTCGGCACGACAAGCCCGGGGATCGGGTCTGGGTGGGTCACGGGGCGCCCTTCAGGAGTGCGGTGTCGCGAGACCGACGATCCGGTGCGCGTCTGACACGGACCATAACGCCGGGTCCGGACAGTCGACTCCGGCGAAGAGCCCGTTTCGCTGTGGGCGCACGGCCGGCTCGACGGGTCATTCCTGATCGAGGTAGTGGACCGAACCGTCGTCATGCACGTGGTACGGCCGACCTTCGTCATCCATCTCGACCTCGGCTCCGGGGCCCTCCATGTCGGCTCGCAGCTGTGCGAGATCGATGACGTTGCCCGACTCGTCGGTGATGGTGGCGGCCTCCATGACGCTCGCCAGCGCCTTGCCGCGCCGAACCTCCGCCACGAGGCCGGCGATCTGCCCGCTCTGCACGACCTGGTTGGCGTACTCCTGCGGGGCCATGTTGGCCCGCCCGGCTCGGCGGACGACCTGGTCCGACAACTCTGCGTCGGTCACGTCGAGCTCCTCGGCGTCGGCCACCGTGTCGAGCACGAACTGCGTCTTGACTGCCTGCTCAGCCCCTTCGCGCAGCTCGGTCTCCCACTCGGACTCAGTCTTGCCCTCGGTCGCGAGCCAGACTTCCAGGCTCTGACCGGAGCGCGCGAGCTGGTCTTGGGTGCTCTGCCGGCGCCATTCGAGCTC
>JAYUMN010000469.1:0-1507 GCA_043762595.1 Frankiales bacterium | reverse complement strand
AGTCTCGGCGTGGCGTGCGCGGAGTCCGCGTGCCCGAGCTCGAGAATCATCTGCGGGTACTCGCTCAGCATCAGCAAGTCTCGCAGCGCCTGACGCAGGTACGGCACCTCCAAGGGAGCGGTCGCGTAGGTCGCAAACACCCAACCATCGGCGGCGCGGACCAGCATCCGCTGCAGCGCCTGTCCCGCGGCCACCCAGTCGGCCAGGCCGTCGCCGTCGGTGACCAGGACGGCTATCCGGCCGGCGACGCCCGGTGCGCGGACGTCCGCGGTCGCCGGACGGTCTGGGACGAAGCTCCGGGTGGGCAGCCGATCCCTGGCGCGCAACTGCGGTGGCACCGGGGGGACCGCCCAGAGCGGGACGCCGTCCAGGCGACCGCTACCGGCGACATCCACCCAGCCGCCGATCTCGGCCTGCCATCGGGCGTCACCGACCTGGAGCCGGTCGGCGAGCAGGGCAAGCTCGGCGATTGCCGTGATCCGGTCGGGGTCCTTGACCCAGACCAGCCGGGCGCCTTCGATCGCGACGTCCGCCGCGAGCCTCGAAGCAAGGATTTCGGCGATCGGGACCGGCATGAAGCCATGCCGGTGGGTGTGCCGGTGGACGACGGCTGCGAGCAGCCGTCGCTCGTCGGTCGTCGGGCTGGGCCCGGGCTCGGCAGTGATGCGGGCGAGCAGCAGCGGTTCGTTTTTGTCCGGTGCGACGCTGACGCACGGGGTCAGCGCTTTGCCGCGGAGCGCCAGGCAGAGGTTGTAGAGGGCAGCGCCGCAGCTGATGACCAGTTCGCGGGCCTGCGGGTCGGAGCAGCGCATCGCGCGGCGCACGTCGACGTGCAGCTCGAGGACGTTGCGCTCGAGGTGAAAGCGCCACGGTTGGCTGTTGTGCAACGAGGGTGCCCGCCCGGCGGTGGTGATGAGGTCGCCCACCAGCTCCGGGGTGATCCCGGCCCGGATCGGGGTGTTCGGTGGGGTCATCGGATCACCTGGTCCCTGCGAGGTTGGTGTCGCTGGATCGAGCACGACACACGTGAACGGGTGGCGATGAGCCCAGTGTGATGACCTGTTCGCAGTGGCAGCACGGGCTTTGGTCCCGTCCTGCCGGGCCAACGGTCCTGCCCGGTGGCCCGCGCTCGTCGTCGGTGGACCAACGTGGCCGCTCACGAACCTGCGCGGCGCCACGTCGCCTGTCGATCTTGTCGCCTCGACCGGCGTGTCGGCGACCAGATCGTCACGATCCCCAGCCTGCCGGGAACTTGGCTGCTCGGGGCCAAGGTCATGCCTCGCCCGGTCGGGCTGGAACGACGTACCGGGCCGGCAGTTCGGTCCTGGCGGTGTGACGCGGTGTGACGCGGTGTCCGCGGTTGCCCTGGCCCGCCGTGCCCGGGTGCAGCTGAGGCCGCGGAGTTCGCCGCAGCGGTTGGTGTCGCGGCCCGAAGGCCTCAGGAAGGACACGAGGACACCTGGCGCCGCGCCGACGAGGCGAGGTCTCGCGACGAGCGCTGCCGTCG
>JAYUMN010000468.1:0-1848 GCA_043762595.1 Frankiales bacterium | reverse complement strand
ACCGAGCCTTGGCGGCCGAGCCAGTGTCTTTCGCCGTACGCCGTCCGAGAGCCATGGACCAAAGGCTACTTGGCCTGGCTCGGGCCGGACGCCTTCGCGGCGCGCCGCTCAGCGCGGATTTTGGCGTCGGCCGCCGCGGTGTCGGCGAGGGTCGGCGCGGTGCCACCCATCGAGGCGGGGATCCACCAGGTGTCGTCGGGGTTGCGCGGGCCGCCCCGGTAGCTCGCGCGGGCCTCGTCGAGCAGCAGCTGCATCCTGGCTTTGAGCTCGATCGTGATGGCCACCGGCTTGCCGTCGGGCGCCGGCAGGAACGGCTCGCCGATGACGACGCGCAGGTCGGTCCCACGGGTCAGGTCGCGCTTGCGGCCTTTGGTGAGGATGCGCTGGCTGCCCCAGATGACGGCCGGTAGGAGCGGGACGCCGGCCTCCAGAGCCATCCGCGCTGCACCGGTCTTGAAGTCTTTGAGGTCGAACGACTGCGAGATGGTCGCCTCGGGGAAGACGCCGACGATCTCGCCGGCGCGGCACGCCTCGACGGCAAGTCGGTAGCTGCCGGCGCCCGCTTCCCGGTCGACCGGGATGTGCTTCATGCCGCGCATCAGCGGCCCGCCGATCCGGTGGTCGAAGACCTCCTTCTTGGCCATGAAACGCACCATCCGGCCGCTGGGCCGCGCGGCCCAGCCGGCGAAGGTGAAGTCGAGGTAGCCGACGTGGTTGATGGCCATCACGGCGCCACCGGTGGCTGGGACGTGCTCGGTGCCGGTGATGTCGAAGCGGATGTCCAGGGCCCGGAACACCACCCTCGCGAGGGTGATGACGGGGCGGTAGACCGGCTCATGGAACATGGCCGGCAGGGTAGTGCCCAGCGGGTGGTCAGCGAGCGTGTGCCGCCGGGCGGACGCCGCGGGCCTGGGCCCGGCACGCCGACTGTGCCAGCGCGGCGTCGGCCTCGCGGCGGCCTCGCGCCCTGGTCGCATCGGCCGACATCGAGGCCCAGGCGTTGCGGCGGGCGGTCCGCTGACCGCCGTGCGGTAGGGCGGCGAGCAGGACGGTCGTGGTCAGGGACGCGGTGCGGGCAAGCGTCATGTGTGGCACGGGGACCTCCGTCGAAGCGGTCCGCTCAGCCTGCCGGCCCGGTGTGACGGCGCTGTGTCACCGACGTGAACACCCCCGGTCCAACCGCTCTCACGCTGGGCGCCGCTCCCGGGCCTGCTGGTAGAGCCGCCCAGCCCGGTAGGACGAGCGCACGAGGGGCCCGCTCATGACGCCGGCGAAGCCGATTGCGAGCGCCTCCGCCTCGAGCTCGACGAACTCCTCGGGCAGTACCCAACGCTCGACCGGATGGTGCCGGGCCGATGGCCGCAAGTATTGGGTGATGGTGAGCAGCTCGCAGCCGGCCGCGTGCAGGTCGGCGAGCGCCGCACTGACTTCCGGGCGGGACTCACCCATGCCCAGGATGAGGTTGCTCTTGGTCACCAGGTCGTCGGCCCTCGCTCGGGTCAGCACGTCCAGCGAGCGTTGGTAGCGAAAGCCCGGCCTGATTCGCTTGAAGATCCGGGGGACCGTCTCGACGTTGTGGGCGAGCACCTCGGGCCTGGAGCCGAACACCTCAGCCAGCTGCTCTGGCTTGCCGTCGAAGTCGGGGATGAGTAGCTCCACGGCGATACCGGGGAGCGCGGCGTGGATGAGCCGCACCGTCTCGGCGTACAACCAGGCCCCGCCGTCCGGGAGGTCGTCGCGGGCGACGCCGGTGACGGTTGCGTAGCGCAGCCCCATCGTGGCGACCGACTCGGCCACCCGTCGCGGTTCGTCGATGTCGTAGTCGGCCGGCTTACCGGTGTCGATGTT
>JAYUMN010000467.1:0-4854 GCA_043762595.1 Frankiales bacterium | reverse complement strand
CGAGTCAGCATCAGCGGCGAGAGTTTCAACGACCTCAACGGCGACGGCCTCCTCGAGCTCGGTGAGCCGGGGCTGCCGGGCTGGACTATCCAACTCCTTTACGCGGGACAGGTTGTCCAGACGGCGGTCAGCGACGCAAACGGCAACTTCACCCTCACCGGGATCGGACCGGGCACCTATTTCGTCCGAGAGGTTGCGCAGTCGGGTTGGACCATCGTGCTCACAACCGGCTACGTGGTGGATCCCAGGAGCGGGGTCGACGCGACCGGCAACGTCTTCGCCAACCTCAGGGATGGCACCTTCGTGCCCGGCACCGTCAGCGGCGTCGTCTACCGGGACATCACCGGCGACGGCTTCAGCGCCGACGACGTACCGCTGACCGACGCCCCGACAAGGGTGGAACTCTGGAAGGACCAGTCGCAATTCGCCGCGACGACGTCAGGGCCCGACGGCAGCTACAGCTTCAACAACCTCGGTCCCGGGATTTATTGGATCCTGGGGAACGCCCCGATCCGATTCATTCAAACCGGCCAGGTCGGGGCGACCGTCGGTCACCCCTTCCGGGCGTTCAGCGGCTTCAGCAGCACCGGGAACAACCTCGATGAATGGCCTCCGACCAGCCTCCAGGTCACCGGGCTCAAGTACGGGGCGGAGGGCACTCCCCAGACCTTCGCGGTGAGGGCATACGACTACCACTTCAACACGGTCATCAGTTACACGGGGACGATCTTCGGATTCAGCCTCCACGGCGCCGGCCAGGCAGTCGACCAAACTGTCCTCGCCTCCTATACGTTCACACCGGCCGACCAGGGTTTACACGGCGGCTTCCCGGTCAGCTTCCACTTCACCGGCGGCAACTACGTCGACGTCGCCGACCTCGGGAGCGTGGTGCCCGGCTATACGGCAGGGAATCCCTGCTGCTACTACACGGCTGGGGCGGGGAACGTGGGCGTGGGTCCGGCCCGGTTTGTCCTGACCGGGCTCACCAATGCGCCCCAGGGCACAACCGAGACGCTCACGGTCACGGCGGTGGACGAGCAGGGCGTGACGGTAACGAGCTACACGGGCAACGTGACCTTCTGGCATCCCACCGGGGGCATCAACGAGTTGACGCCGCTGAACTACACGTTCACGCCGGCCGACCAGGGCGTGCACCAGTTCCAGGTCCTGCTCCAGAACGTTGGCGGGGACTTCGTCCGGGTGAGCGACGTCGACGCCGACGCCGCCTGGGGTGCCTTCCAGCTCGGTTCGATCTCGGGCAGCGAGACAGTCACCGTCGTGGCCATGCCCTTCTCGGCGATCGGCATGCCGATCAGCGCCAGTGAAGGGGGAGTCTTCACCGGCGCGGTTGCCAGCTTCACCGTCAGTGACCCGACCCGTACCGTCACCGACTTCACGGCAGCGATCGGGTGGGGCGACGGCTCGACCTCGGCCGGCGCCATCGCGGCGGCTGCCGGCGGTGGGTTCACCGTGACCGGCAGCCACACCTACGTCGAGGAGGGCAGCTTCCCAGTCAGCGTCGTAGTACAGGAACTGGGCGGCAGCTCCGCGACCGGGAACGGAACCGCGACCGTCGGCGACGTATCCCTGGCGATCACCTTCCAGCAGGACGTGCCGGCGCAGCAGGGCCTCGCCTTCAGCCAGCCTCTGGTCCACTTCAGCGACGCGAACCCGGCCGGGACGGACAGCGATTTCTCGGCCAGCGTCGACTGGGGCGACGGCACGGCTCCCGGCACTGGCTCCGTCGTCGCCTGTGGCCCGAACTGCTGGCAGGTAGTCGGGAACTACAACTACCAGCTCGCAGGCTCATTCACGGTTGTCGTGACAGTTCACGACGTCGGTGGCTCGAGCGTCACAGCCCAACTCCACGCGACGGTCTTGCCAGAGCTGGTCATTCAGCCCACGCAGCCGAATGGCGTCGAGGGCGCGAGCTCAAGCCTGCTGGTCGCCAACGTCCACGGCGGATCCGGTCAGCCGGCGACGACCATCGACTGGGGTGATGGCAGCGCAGCCAGTACTGGCACCCTCGTGCCCGACGGATCCGGCGGCTACCAGGTGTTTGGAACCCACACCTACGTCGAGGAGGGCGGTTACAGCATTCATGTCAGCGCCACCGATGCCGTGGTCTCGGTCAGCACTGTCTCGGCAATGACGGTTCATGACGCCGCTCTGACGCTAACCGTGGCCAGCGGCGGCCAGGTCGTCGAGGGCCACGCGACCGGGTCGCAGCAGGTGGGGACGCTCACCGACGCCAACCCCGGCAGTCACCCAGAGGACTTCGCGGTGACCATCAACTGGGGCGACCAGTCCAGCTCGGCGGGTCATGTCGTCTTCGACACCGCGGCCGGCAGCTACCACGTTCTCGGCAACCACGCCTACGCCGAGGAGGCGGCCTACACGGTCACCGTCCAGCTGGTCGACGCCGGCGGTTCCCAGGTCTCAGGCGCATCGCAGACCAACAACGGCTTCGTGGTGGCGGACGCCGCCCTGGCCGCCGCTCCGACGCCGGCGAACTTTTCCGAAGGCATTGCCTTCAACGGTGCCGTAGCAAGCTTCACTGACGCCGATCCCAGCGAATCCGCTGCCGACTACTCGACCACCATCGACTGGGGTGACGGCACCCAGTCGGCGGGCACGGTCATGGCTGCCGGTGCCGGCTTCAGCGTCAATGGTCAGCACCTCTACGCCGAGGAAGGTAACCGGATCGTGACTGTTTCGGTGAACGACCCCGGCGGCAGCTCGGCGACGGTAACCGGCTCCGCGACGGTGTCGGACGGCTCGCTCGCCGCCCAGGGCACCACCCTCAACACCGTCGAGGGTTCCGCCTTCAACGGCTTCGTCGCCGGCTTCGGCGAGAACAACCCCGGTGCGGTCGTGAGCGACTTCAGCGCAACCATCAACTGGGGTGACGGCACCTCGTCGCAGGGCACGATCACCGCGTCGGGTGGCATGTTCCAGGTCGGCGGCAACCATTCCTTCGCCGAGGAAGGCAGCTTCAACGCCGTCGTGATGATCACCGACGTGGGCGGCAGCGCCGCCACCGCCAATTCAACCGTAACCGTCGCCGACGCCATACTGACGCTGAACGTGGCCGGCGGCGGCCAGGCTGTCGAAGGTCATGCGACCGGCCCCCAGCAGGTGGCGACACTCTTCGACAGCAACGCCGGGGGCCACCCGGAAGACCTGGCGGTGACCATCAACTGGGGCGACCAGACCAGCTCGGCGGCCCAGATCACCTTCGACCCCGCATTGGGAGGCTACCGCATCTTCGGCGATCACACCTATGGAGAGGAGGGCGCCTGCGCGTTAGGCATCCAGGCTGTTGACGCGGGCGGTTCCACGATCTCAGGGACCGCGCCGGTCAATAACGGGACCGTGGTTGCGGACGCGGCGCTGACCGCCACGGCGGCGTCGATCACCGCGACCGAAGGACTTGCCTTCAACGATCCGGTCGCGAACTTCAGTGATGCCGATCCCAGTGGCACCTCCGCCGACTACTCGGCGACCATCGACTGGGGTGACGGCGTCAAGTCGGCAGGAACGGTTGCGGCAGCCGGGTCCGGCTTCGACGTGCTCGGCCAACACGTCTACCCGGAAGGGAACTTCGTCGTCACGGTTTCGGTGAGCGACTCGGGTGGCAGCGTCACGACGCCGACCGGCTCGGGAATCGGGTTGGAGGCGTTGGTGACCACCCAGGGGATGTCGATCCCCGCCACCGAAGGCGCGGCGTTCAGCGGCTCAGTCGCAACCTTCGCCGATGCCAACCCGGCTGCCACAGTGACCGACTTCATCGCCAGCATCGACTGGGGCGACGGCAGCAGCTCGCCGGGCACCGTCACTGCGTCCGGCGCGGCCGGCCAGTTCCTCGTCAACCGGAGCCACACCTTCGCCGAAGAAGGCAGCTACGGCGCCGTGGTGACGATCGACGACTCCGGCCTCAAGGCGCACGCGAACAGCGTCTTCGCCGTCGCCGACGCAGCCCTCGGCAACGTCGTCGGTGCCAACACCGCCGCGGTCGAGGGGGCGAGCTTCAGCTCCTCTGTCGCCACCTTCACCGATCCCAACCTCAATGGGTCGATCAGCGACTTCAGCGCGACCATCGACTGGGGCGACGGCACCAGGTCCCAGGGAGTCATCCTCAGCAACCCGGCCCCGGGCACCTACAGCATCAGCGGCAACCATACCTACGGCGATGAGGGCAGCTTTACCCTGAGCGTGGCGATCCAGGACGTGGGCGCCAGCACCGCCACCGCGACCGGAACCATGACCGTCGGCGATGCGACGCTCAGCAACGCCGCCAGCAGCAACTTCGCGGCGAACGTGGGCTCGGCCTTCAGCAACACGGTCGCCGCCTTCAACGATGCCAACCTCAACGCGACGATCAACGACTTCGCTGCCACCATCAATTGGGGTGACGGCACCGGTTCGCAGGGAATTCTGAGCGAACCGGGCCCCGGAACCTTGCGCGTTGACGGCAGCCACATCTACCTGGCGGCCGGGACTAACACGTTGACGATCGACATCACCGACGACGGCGGCAACCACGTCCAGGCAGTCGGGTCGGTTCTCGTCAGCGGCAAGGTGGACCTGGCGCTGAGCCTGACCGCGACCCCGGGCCCGCTCCATCCCGGTGACGTCGTCAATTACACGATCGCGATCAGCAACCTGGGACCGGATGCCGCCCAAAGCGTGGCCCTCACGGCGCTGCTGCCGAGCGGGGTGACGTTCGACAGCTTCGCGAGCTTTACCGGCTTTATCCCGGGCGACGGCTGCGACTTCGCCAATGCGACGAATAGGCTCAGCTGCCACCTGGCCGGGCTGGCGGCGAGCGCCACCGCCACGCTGACGCTTATC
>JAYUMN010000466.1:0-3795 GCA_043762595.1 Frankiales bacterium | reverse complement strand
GATCGCCGCGCTGCTCGACGAGGGGCAGCCGATGCCGGCCTACCTCAAAGACATGGCGGTCTACTACGCCGGGCCGGCGAAGACCCCCGCGGGGATGGCGAGCGGGAGTTTCGGGCCGACCACCGCCGGCCGGATGGACTCTTACGTCGACCGCTTCCAGGCCGCCGGCGGGTCTCTCGTCATGTTGGCCAAGGGCAACCGGTCAGCCGCTGTGACGGCGGCCTGCAAAGCGCACGGCGGCTTCTACCTCGGCTCGATCGGCGGTCCGGCGGCACGTCTGGCCCAGGACTGCATCAAGCGTGTCGAGGTCCTCCAGTACCCGGAGCTCGGCATGGAGGCCATCTGGAAGATCGAGGTCGAGGACTTCCCGGCGTTTGTCGTCGTCGATGACAAAGGCAACGACTTCTTCACCGAACTGGCCGTGGCGGACGTCGGACCGACCCCCGTCACGATCGGCGCCCGCCCATGAGCCAGTGGCGTACCGAGCACGACAGCATGGGCGAGGTCCAGGTCCCGGCGGATGCGCTCTGGGGCGCGCAGACCCAGCGGGCCGTCGAGAACTTCCCGGTGTCCGGGCTCCGGGTCGAACCAAGCCTGCTGCGCGCCCTGGCCGGCATCAAGGGAGCGGCCGCCCGGGTGAACGGCCGCCTCGGCATCGTGCCACCTGATGTCGCCGAAGCGATCGCCCAGGCCGCAGCCGAGGTCGAAGCCGGTGGGCACGCCGACCAGTTCCCGGTCGACGTCTTCTCGACCGGTAGCGGCACGAGCACCAACATGAACGTCAACGAGGTCCTCGCGACGCTGGCCGGCCGCACCCTCGGCCGGCCGGTCCATCCCAACGACCACGTCAACGCCGGCCAGAGCAGCAACGACACGTTCCCGTCGGCCATCCACCTGGCCGCCGCACGGGCCGTCGTCGAGGAGCTGCAACCGGCCCTCGGGCACCTCTCGGCCAGCCTGGCCCACCGGGCCGTCGAGTTCCGCGATGTCGTGAAGGCGGGTCGCACACACCTGATGGACGCCACCCCGGTGACCCTCGGCCAGGAGTTCGGTGGCTACGCCGCCCAGGTCGGGTACGGCGGGGAACGGCTCGACGCCGTCCTGCCCCGGGTCGGCGAACTGCCGCTCGGCGGTACCGCGGTCGGGACCGGGATCAACACGCCAGCGGGCTTCGCGGCCGAGGTCATCGCCGACCTCCGGTCCGGCACCGGCCTGCCGCTGACCGAGGCCCGGGACCATTTCGAGGCGCAGGGCGCCCGGGACGCACTCGTCGAGCTGTCCGGGGTGCTGCGCACCATCGCGGTCGGCCTCTACAAGATTGCCAACGACCTGCGCTGGCTCTCCTCCGGCCCGCGGACCGGCCTGGCCGAGCTGCACCTGCCCGACCTGCAGCCGGGGTCGAGCATCATGCCCGGCAAGGTCAATCCGGTTGTGCCCGAGGCGGTCTGCCAAGTCGTTGCGCAGGTCATCGGCAATGACGCCGCGGTCGCGTTTGGTGGCGCGGCCGGCACCCTCGAGCTCAACGTGATGCTGCCGGTCATCGCCCGCAACCTGTTGGAGTCGATCCGGCTACTGAGCTCGATCACCCGGCTGCTGGCAGACCGCTGCGTCGACGGGCTGCAGGCCGACGTCGAGCGCTGCCGGCGCTACGCCGAGAGCTCGCCGAGCATCGTGACGCCGCTCTCCCGCTACCTCGGCTACGAGGAGGCGGCGAAGGTCGCCAAGCAGGCTGTCGCCGAGGGCCGCACGATCCGCGAGATCGTCGACAGTCAAGGCTATGTCGCCCGCGGCGTGCTCACCGCCGAGCAGCTCGACGAGGCCCTCGACGTGCTGTCGATGGCCTGGCCGCACCGATCGCAGAACACCGGTTGCTGAGGCAGCTACAACGAAGCCGGATCGACGCCGTACCAGACGAAGGCATCTTCGTCGCGGACCGGCGGACGGTGCAGCACAGCGGTGAGCAGGGTGAGGGTCCGGTCCATGTGGTCATGCTCGGTGACGATGACGGTGCGCGCCTGCCACCGCCGCAGATCGCCACGGAGCTGGCCCAGGAACGCCGGTGTGAGGGCGGGCAGGGGGCGACCGAGGACGATCCGGCGCAGCGCTCCGGACACTGCCGATGGCACCCCGCCGAACGTTGGCCGGCCGTTGTCACCAGGGGTGAGGACGTAGCCCCCGGGGCTCTTGAAGCGCATGCCGGCTGTGGCCTGCCACAACTCTGGGCGGCTGTCGACGCGGTTGGGGAAGGGCACCATAAGCGCAACGCTTCGCTCCGGGATCCGTTGCACAGCAGCCGAACGGTAATAGCCCGGGACCTCGGTGTCCGTGTAGCCCCAGGCGAGCTGCGGCGCGAGGGGCGCCAGCGCCAGCAGCGCCAACGCGGCAGGCAGAGCCGGCCGAGCACCGGGGCGGGCGTGCAACCGGTCCAGCCCGACGGCAAGCAGCGCACCAGCGAACAGCGAGGTGAACACAGCGAGCCGCGTCGGCGTGACGCTCTCGAGCAGCGGCACCCCTCGCACCAGGCGGAAGGGCATTGCGACGCGGGTGACCGTCCCGTTGATGTGCAGGTAGTTGCCCAGTGACAGCACGAACGTCGTCAGCAGCAGCGCGGCAAGGGTTCGCACGGTGGCGAGCCGGCGGTTGACCAACGCGACCAGCAGCACGACCGCAACGAGGGTGATCCCGAGGTAGGCGCCGTTCTCGGCCAGGTTGCCGGTGAAGCGGGCAGCTATGTCGACGGTGGCCCCGTTACGTAGGAGCACCCGCCGCGAGGGAACGACCACCTCGAGCAGGTCGACGCTGAACCGGTCGGTCAGCTGCACCGCTCCGTGCAGCGCCTGCCGGCCGAGGAACTCGACGTAGAGCGGGTAGCCGGCGAGGACGGCGAAGCTGACGGCCGCAACGGCCGCCCCGGTCCCGGCGTACCCGATCCGTGCGGCGACCTGGCGCGGGTGCAGCAGAGCCAGCACCAGCAGACCCGCCAGGCCGACGAGACCGACGCTGGCAAGCACCTCCTCAGCGAGGAGCAGCTGGGCTGCGGCGAGAACGCCGAGTAGGGCTCCCCATCGCCAGGCACGGCCGCGCTGGCGTACGAGCAGCTCGTCCAGGCACAGCAGGATGAGCGGGATGAGCGCGACAAGGTTCATGTGTAGGTGTCCGAGTTGCTGACCGATCATGTACGGCGACAGCTGAAAGAGCAGGCCGCCCGCGAACGCCGCCGGGCGCCACGGTGCCCAGCGCCGGATGACGACGTAGGCCGACCAGCCGGCAGTCCAAAAAGCCAGGGCCGACAGCACGTTGTATGACGCGACCGGACCGAAGGCGAGCGTGAGCGGCGCCATGAGCAGCCCCGGCAGCGGCAGGCTGACGTTCCACATGACGTTGACGCCGGACGGGTAGTTCAAGAAGTCGGTGAACAGCGGGTCATGGCCGTGCAGCAGCGCGTACGGCGTCCAGGACAGGAACCAGGTGGTGAAGGCGAGATCACCGCAGCCGCAGAACCCCCGCCGCGCCGGGTTGGTCCACGCGGGCCCCAGCACGACCATGGCGGCGGCCAGGTAGGTGAGCGGGGGCCAAGCCCACCGGAGCCGGGCGGCGCGGCTCACCGAGGTGGAACGGGGCGCAGCCGGATCCTGAGCAGGATCCACAGCGCCTCGACGCCGTCTTTCCAGGTGAGCTTCTTGCCTTCCGCCCGGGTCCGCGCCCGGTAGGTGATCGGCACCTCGTAGGGGCGCAGGCCGCGGCGCAGCAGCTTGGCCGTGATCTCAGCCTCCATGCCGAACCCGGCGGAGGTCA
>JAYUMN010000465.1:0-4978 GCA_043762595.1 Frankiales bacterium | reverse complement strand
CTTCTTCTCGTGCCCGACGCCATGCTCGCCGGTGATCGAGCCGCCCGAGGAGATGCAGAGGTCCAAGATCGCGCCGGCCAGCTCCTCGGCGTCGTCGGCCTGGCCCGGCACCGCGTCGTCGAACAGCACCAGCGGGTGCAGGTTGCCGTCGCCGGCATGGAAGACGTTGGCCACCCGCAGCCCGACTTCATCTGCCATCCGGGCGATCTCGTCGAGCACCTGGGGCAGCTGCGTCCGCGGGATCACGCCGTCCTGGACGAAATAGGCGGGGCTGATCCGACCGACGGCGGCGAAGGCGGATTTGCGGCCCTTCCACATCAGGGCTCGCTCGGCAGCGTCCTGGGCGATCCGGGTCTCAAAAGCGTTCTTAGCCAGGCAGAGCTGCTCGACCTGCACGAACTGCGCCTCGACCTCGACCTTGGGACCGTCTAGCTCGATGATGAGGACGGCGACGGCCCCGTTGGGGTAGCCACATTTCACGGCCGCCTCGGCCGCCTCGATGGCGAGGGCGTCCATCATCTCGATCGCCGCCGGCAGGACGCCGGCGGCGATGATGTCGCTGACCGCGCCGCCGGCATCGGCGACGCTATGGAAGCCGACCAGCATCGTCTGCACGGCCTCAGGGACCCGCACCAGCCGCAGTGTCAGCTCCGTTGCCACGCCGAGGGTGCCCTCGCTGCCGACGAACGCACCGAGCAGGTCATAGCCCGGGTGCTCCGGGGCGCTGCCCCCCAGATGCACCACCGAGCCGTCGGAGAGCACCACCTCGGCGCCCATCACATGGTTGACGGTGAAGCCGTACTTCAAGCAGTGCGCCCCGCCGGCGTTCTCCGCGACGTTGCCGCCGATGGAGCAGACCTGCTGGGAGGAGGGATCGGGCGCATAGGCCAGGCCGTACGGCGCAGCGTCCCGAGTCACCCAGAGGTTGATGACGCCGGGCTCGACCACCGCGCGGGCGTTGTCCGGGTCGACGCTGAGGATCTGCCGCAGCCGGGAAAGCACGATCAGCACCCCCTCGGCGACCGGCAGGGCGCCGCCGGACAGGCCGGTGCCCGAGCCCCGTGCTACGTACGGGACGCCAAATTTGGCGCAGAGCCGGACCGTCTCGACCACGTCCTGCCGGCTCTCGGCGAGCACCACGACGCCGGGCGAGACGCGGAAATTGGCCAGGCCATCGCACTCGTAGGTGCGCAGCTGGGTCGGGTCGGTCAGCACCCGGTCAGGGCCGAGGGCGGCCCGCAGCTGCGCCGACAGGCGCTCGACGACGGGGGTGGTCAGGTGTTCGACGAGAGCAGTCATATCAGCCGATCCGCTCGTACGCCGGCAGGGTCAGGAACTCCACGAAATCATCGGCTAAGGCGACCTGGTCGAACAGCTCCCGCGCCTCGTCGTAGCGTCCTGCGGCGTAGGAGACGTCGCCGATCGCCTCGCGGACCTTCTCGAGCTCCTCGACCTCCACCTGGCGGACCCACTCGGCAGTGATCGCGGTGCCCTCCTCGGTCGACACACCGTTATGCACCCACTGCCAGATCTGCGACCGGCTGATCTCGGCGGTCGCCGTGTCTTCCATCAGGTTGAAGATCGCGACGGCGCCGGAGCCGCGCAGCCATGACTCGAGGTACTGCATCCCGACACTGACGTTGTTGCGCACACCGGCCTCGGTGATGTGTCCCGGGGTCGCCTTGGCGTTCAGCAAATCCGCTGCGGTCGTGGTCACCTCGTCGCGGCGGCGGTCCAGCTGGTTGGGCCGGTCGCCGAGCTTGGCGTCGAAGACCTCCATCGCGGTCGGCACCAGGTCGGGGTGGGCCACCCACGAACCGTCAAACCCGTCGTCGGCCTCGCGCGTCTTGTCGGCCTTGACCGCGGCGAGCGCTGCGTCGTTGACCTCGGCGTTACGGCGGTTGGGGATGAACGCGGCCATGCCGCCGATGGCGTGCGCACCGCGCGCGTGGCAGGTCTTGACCAGCAACTCGGTGTAGGCCCGCATGAACGGCACGGTCATCTTAACGTCGGCCCGATCGGGCAGCTGGAACTCATCGCCCCGCGACCGGAACTTCTTGATCATCGAGAAGATGTAGTCCCAGCGGCCGGCGTTCAATCCGGCGGAGTGTTCGCGCAGCTCGTAAAGGATCTCCTCCATCTCGAAGGCGCCGGTGATCGTCTCGACGAGCACCGTCGCGCGGATCGTCCCGCGCGGGATGCCGAGTGCCTCCTGGGTCGTCACGAAGATGTCGTTCCAGAGCCGCGCTTCGCGGTGGCTCTCCAGCTTGGGCAGGTAGAAGTACGGTCCGAAGCCCTTCTCGATGGCCACCTTGGCGCTGGTGGTCATGTAGAGGCAGAAGTCGAACAGCGAGCCGGACACCGCTTCGCCGTCGACGAATAGGTGCCGTTCGGTCAGGTGCCATCCCCGCGGCCGCACGACGAGGGTGGCGAGCTGCTCACCAAGGGCGTAGGACTTGCCCTCTGGCGAGGTGTAGTCGAGCTGTCGCAGGTAGGCGTCGCGCAGGTTGCGCTGGCCGACCACCAGGTTGTCGAAGGTCGGGCTGTTGCTGTCCTCGAAGTCGGCCATGAAGACCCGGGCACCGGAGTTCAGCGCGTTGATGACCATCTTGCGGTCAGTCGGGCCGGTGATCTCGACTCGACGGTCGACGAGCCCGGGCGCCGCCGACGCCACCTGCCAAGCGGCCGCGCGCACCGAGGCTGTCTCGGCCAGGAAGCCCGGGAGGGCGCCAGCTTGCAGCTCCGCGTCGCGGGTGGCGCGCAGGGCCAACAGCTCGGTCCGCCGCGGACCGAATTCGCGTTGCAGCCGGGCCAGCAGGGTGAGGGCCTCGGCCGTGAGCACCTGGTCGTAGCCCTCACGCCAGTCCGCGCGGACTTCGACACCGGCAACCTCTGGGGGGGCGCTCATGGGAAACTCCTTCGACAGCCTCCGGACGTGACGTCGTCATGATGCGCGACGACACCGCAACACGGCCACCAGGGGCCCGAATCCGGCGGTGACAGACGGGGTAGGCAATACCGTGCGCTTCAGGGCGCGCCCGCACCGGGCGCCGGGGAAGGTGGTGGCCAATGGCCGGTCAGGTGCAGGTCGTCGTCTTCGACGTCAACGAGACGTTGTCGGACATGACGCCGCTGCGTGAGCGCTTCACCGCCGCAGGCGCCCCCGGGACGCTGCTCGAGACCTGGTTCGCCGGCACCTTGCGGGACGGGTTCGCGCTCGCTGCCGCCGGGACAGCGGCGACGTTCCCGCAGGTCGCGGCCGGCGCGATGCGCTCCGTGCTGGCCCTCGAACCGCAGCTCTCGCAGCCCATCGACGACATCGTCGCCTCGGTGTTGGCGGGCTTCCAAGCACTCTCGCTGCACCCCGACGTCGCCGATGGCATGCGGCAGCTGGCCGACGCGGGGCTGCGCCTGGTCACCCTCACCAACGGGTCGGCGGCCCTGGCCGCGAAGCTGTTCGACGCGGCCGGGATAGCCGAGCTGGTCGAGCAGCGGCTGTCGGTCGATGACGCCGGCCGATGGAAGCCGCATCCACAGTCCTACGCCTACGCCGCGCAGCAGTGCGGCGTACCGCTCGAGGCCATGTGCATGGTCGCCGTCCACCCCTGGGACACCGAGGGGGCGAAGCGGGCCGGCATGTTCTCGGCCTGGCTCGACCGCACCGGCGTGCCCTACCCCGAGGCGTTCCTCCCGCCCGACGTGACCGGCCCCGACCTGCCGGCGCTCGCGCGAGCCGTGTTGGCGCTGTAGCGGACGTCAGCGGCGTCCGTCGAGGGTGACGAACAGATAGGGCGCAGCCAGGCAGGGCCCGAGCACCCCGAGGAGCAGGACGAGACCGGGCCTCACCGTTATCCAATCTGTACGACGGGGGGGCCGATCAACACCGGTGTAGTGGCGGCGCGCTGGGCCGGCTACGGAGTCGGCCCAGGTCGTGGTCACCCAACCGGCGCGGCGCAGCCGGGGCAGCAACTGATGCAGGGTGCCCTGGCTGGTGATCAGGCCGTGGACCTCGCTCAGCCGCCGGACCAGGTCGAAGCCGTAGAGCTCGGCCTCGCCGAGTCAGGTCAGGACGGAGTACTCCAGCACGCCACGGCGAAGCTGGGCGATCCACGTCCCACCGGGTTGCCTGCACTGCGAGGAACTTGGTGGACCGAGGTTGAGGTCGATCGAGGGGTCGTGGGTCAGGCACTACGGGTGGCGGCGTAGGCGGACTGGCTGCGCTGCGCTGCGCCCGCCTCCGGCGCGCTGACCTCGGCGGCGGGCACCGTCACGTGGAAGGTGGCGCCGGCGCCAGTCGAGCCGTCCACCCAGATCCGGCCCTCCATTGCCTCCACGAGCCGCCGGGCGATGTGCAGCCCCAGGCCGGTCCCGCGGGTCCGCCGGGTCAGGTGGTGCCCGAGGCGCTGGAACGGTTCGAAGACCGCCTCGCGCGACTCGACCGGCACGCCTGAACCGCGGTCGGTGACGGTGATCTCGACAACGCCTTCGGCCGCCTCATGCACGGTGACGACGACCGGCTCGGTTGGCGGGGAGTATTTGTCGGCGTTGGACAGCAGGTTGGCCACCACCTGCTGCAGCCGGGCCGGGTCGCACCTCGCCGTCGGCGCGGTGGCGGCCGGGGTGTGCTGCACCTCCCGTGGGCTGCTCGCCCGCAGGTCCCGCACGGCACGGGCGACGATCTCGTCGACGTCGCCGACCTCGGGCTCCACGTCGAACTGGCCATGCCGCATCCGCGAGACGCTCAGCAGGTCCTCAACCAACCGCTCGAGTTGGCTGGCCTGCTCGACGAGGACTGCGAGCGCCTCGTCCCGGCGTACCGGATCGTCGCAGAAACCGGGCCGTTGCATCAGCCGCACGTAGCCCTTGATCGGCGTCAATGGCGTCCGCAGCTCGTGCGACACCGTCGCGATGAAGTCCTCCTTGGCCTGCTGGACCTCGCGCTGCGCAGTGATGTCACGGGCCACCACGACGGCGTACG
>JAYUMN010000464.1:0-10680 GCA_043762595.1 Frankiales bacterium | reverse complement strand
CCCCGACCAGGAGGCCGCATGCCCGCGCTACACCTCGCCGCTGCCGAGAGCACCCGGCTCGCGCCGTATCTCTCGAGCGACAAGAAGATCCTGTACGGCATCGTGTTGGTGTCGCTTGTCGCGCTGGTCTTCGCGGGCATCTTCGCCCGCGAGGTGCTCGCCGCCGAGCAGGGGCCGCAGTCGATGCGCGACATCAGCAAGGCGGTCCAGGACGGGGCTGCGGCCTACCTGTCACGGCAGTTCCGCACCCTCGCCGCCTTCGCGGTGCTCGTGTTCCTGCTGCTGTTCCTGCTGCCTGGCGACGCCAACGTGCGGATCGGCCGGTCGCTGTTCTTCCTGATCGGTGCGTTCTTCTCCGGCCTGGTGGGCTTCATCGGGATGACCCTTGCCACCAGGGCCAACGTCCGGGTGGCGCACGCCGCCAACACGACGGGCAGCAAGCGCGCGCTGCGGATCGCCTTCCGGTCCGGCGGCGTCGTCGGCATGTTCACCGTCGGCCTGGGTCTACTGGGTGCGTCGATCGTGCTGCTCGCCTACAACGACCACGCGCCCGAGGTGCTGGAGGGCTTCGGCTTCGGTGGCGCGCTGCTCGCGATGTTCATGAGGGTCGGCGGCGGCATCTTCACGAAGGCCGCGGATGTCGGCGCGGACCTCGTCGGGAAGGTCGAGCAGGGCATCCCCGAGGACGACATTCGCAACGCCGCGACGATCGCCGACAACGTCGGCGACAACGTCGGCGACTGCGCCGGCATGGCCGCCGACCTATTCGAGTCCTACGCCGTGACGCTCGTCGCCGCGCTCATCCTCGGCCAGGCCGCGTTCGGCTCCGAGGGTCTGGTCTTCCCGCTCATCGTGCCGGCCATCGGTGTGCTGACCGCGCTTGTCGGCATCTTCGCAACCAGCCCGCGCGACGGCGACCGCTCCGGCATGAGCGCCATCAACCGCGGTTTCTTCTCGTCCGCCCTGGTGTCGGCGGTGCTCGTCGGGTTCGCGGCCTACAGCTATCTGCCCAGCAGCTTCGCCGGTCTGCACGGTGGTACGACGTCCAGCCGCGACCCCCGGCTGATCGCGCTGCTCGCGGTCGTCATCGGCATCGTGTTGGCCAGCCTGATCCAGGTCCTGACCGGCTACTTCACCGAGACGAGCCGCAAGCCCGTCCGCAACATCGGCACCAGCTCGCTGACCGGTCCGGCGACGGTCATCCTGGCCGGCATCTCGGTCGGGCTCGAGTCGGCGGTCTACTCAGCGATCCTGATCGGCGGCGCGGTCTACGCGGCGTTTCTGCTCGGCGGCGGATCCACCGTGGTCGCGCTGTTCGCCGTCGCGCTCGCCGGCACCGGGCTGCTCACCACCGTCGGCGTGATCGTCGCGATGGACACGTTTGGTCCGATCTCGGACAACGCGCAGGGCGTGGCCGAGATGTCCGGTGCGGTCGGCGAGGCCGGCGCGATCGTCCTCACCAGCCTCGACGCGGTCGGCAACACCACCAAGGCGATCACCAAGGGCATCGCCATCGCGACTGCCGTGCTGGCGGCGACCGCGCTGTTCGGGTCGTTCCGCACCGCCGTCGAGCGGGCGCTGATCGCTGCCGGCCGCGGGGCCGGGTCGTTCTCGCTGTCGATCGAGAAGCCCAACCTGCTGTTCGGGCTCATCATCGGGGCGTCGGTGGTGTTCCTGTTCTCTGGGCTCGCCATCAGCGCGGTGTCCCGCGCCGCCGGCCGGGTCGTGTTCGAGGTCCGCGAGCAGTTCCGCACCAAGCCCGGGATCATGGACTACACCGAGAAGCCGGACTACGCACGGGTCGTCGACATCTGCACGAAAGACTCACTGCGCGAGCTGGCCACCCCCGGCCTGCTCGCGGTCCTCGCGCCGATCTCCGTCGGCTTCGCGCTGGGCTACGCCCCGCTGGGCGCGTTCCTCGCCGGCGCCATCGCTGCCGGCGTGCTGATGGCGGTGTTCCTGTCCAACTCCGGCGGCGCCTGGGACAACGCCAAGAAGCTCGTCGAGGACGGCACCCACGGCGGCAAGGGCTCGCCTGCGCACGAGGCGACGATCATCGGTGACACGGTCGGTGACCCGTTCAAGGACACCGCCGGCCCCGCCCTCAACCCCCTGTTGAAGGTGATGAACCTGGTCGCGTTGCTCATCGCCCCGACCGTCGTGAAGTACGGCATCGGCGTCGATGCGAACAAGGGCATCCGCGCGCTCGTCGCAACCGTCGCCATCGTCGGCATCGTCATCGCGGTGACCATCAGCAACAAGCGCGGCGTCGCGGGCTCGGTCGAGGCCACCGAGGTGGCCCCCAAGGACGAGGTAACCGTCTGACCCGCCGAGAGCTGTTCGGTGGTCGGTAGCGTCGGCCGGGCGAGCTCCCTCGTCGACCCGGGTTCGCTCCTGGCCGAGGCCCCGCTTGTCCTGGCCGCCCTGGACCGCGCCGGCTGGTCCTCCGCGACACTGGACGACCTGCTCGGGGCGACCGCCCGCACCCATCTGGACCGGGACGAGCTGGCCCCGCTGCAACGGCGTACGGCGGGCGGTTCACCGCTCGAGGTGCTCGCCCGGCTGTTCGTCCTCGGCCTGCCTGTGCCGGCGCGGCAGGCCGCCGCGGCTGGGGTCCCGGAGAGCTGGCTGCGCTCGGACGGCACCGCCGCAGTACGGCTGCAGCCGGTCCGGCACGGTGGGGTCGACGTCACCGTGCCGCACGATCCCGGCCGGGCAGCCACCGGCGTGCACCCCGACCAGGTACTCGGGGTCGGCGCCGCATCGCTGACCCTGGCCGCCGCGACGCCCCGCGCGCTCGTCGACCGGGTGCTCGACCTCGGCGCCGGGTGCGGCATCCAGGCGCTGCTCGCCGACGATCACGCCCGCTCGGTCGTCGCGACCGACAGCAACCCGCGGGCCGCCGCGTTCACCCGGCTGGCGGCCGCGCTTGCCGGTACGGCGTACGACGTGCGGGTCGGCGACCTGCTGGAGCCGGTGGCGGGCGAGCAGTTCGACCTCGTGGTGAGCAACCCGCCGTTCGTCATCGGACCGGGGCGGCGCTACACCTACCGCGACGCGGGCTACGCCGGCGACGAGGTCTGCCGGCGACTGGTGCAGCAGCTGCCGGGCGTCCTTGCCCCCGGCGGGCACGCGGTCCTGCTCGTCAACTGGCTGCACTGGGCCGGCGAGGACGGCGACGAGCGGGTCCGGTCCTGGTTCGACGGCACCGGTTGCGACGGCTGGGTCGTGCAGCGCGAGCTTGCCGCGCCGCAGGACTACGTCACGGCGTGGCTCCGAGACACCGACGAGGGGCCGCGCTTCGACGCGCTGTACGAAGAGTGGGTCGACTCCCTGGCCGGGATCGAGGCTGTGGCGTTCGGGGTGCTGGCGATGCGCCGCCGTACCGACGGGCGCGCGCCGATGGTGGTGCTGGACGAGGTCGACCAGCCGGTGGCGGCGACGTGGGGCGAGCAGGTGCTCGACCACTTCAGTCAGCTGGATGCGCTCGAAGGGGACGTGCTCGACCGGGCCTGGCTGCTCCGCGACGACGTCCGGCTGCAGCAGGTGGCGAGCCGCACCGAGGACGGGTGGCTGGCCGACAGCCAACTGCTGCGGCAGCAGCGCGGGCTGCGCTGGACCGGCGGCGTCGACACCTACGGCGCGACGTTGCTGGCCGGCTGCGACGGCACCCGCCGGCTCGGCGACCTCGTCGCGGTGCTGGCGGCGTCCCTCGGCTCGTCGTACGCCGACCTCGCCACCCAGGTCGCCCCAGTCGTCCGACGTCTGGTCCAGCAGGGTTTCCTGGTCCCCGGCGACCCGGTGGAGGGGGCGCTGACCTGGCCCTGACCGGGGGCCTGACAACCTGAGCCGGCTTGACAGCGTCCTGCACGCTGTCAGCGTCATCCCACTCGCCTGACCTGGAGCACCGTGCCCGACACCGAGACAGCCACCGCACCTCCTACCAAGGAGACCCGTGCCGTCGGCGCGCGGACCGGCCGGCGGCTGGTCATCGTTGAGTCCCCGGCCAAGGCGAAGACGATCGCCGGCTACCTCGGTGCCGGGTACGTCGTCGAGAGCTCGATCGGGCACATCCGGGACCTGCCGCGCAACGCCGCCGACGTCCCGGCCAGCCACAAGCACCTGGCCTGGGCCAAGACCGGCGTCGACGTCGACCACGACTTCGAGACGCTCTACGTCGTCAGTCCGGACAAGAAGCAGCAGGTCGCCAAGCTCAAGGCCCTGCTCAAGGACGCCGACGAGCTGTTCCTCGCCACCGACGAGGACCGCGAGGGTGAGGCCATCGCCTGGCACCTGCTCGAGACGCTCAAGCCCAAGGTGCCGGTCCACCGGATGGTCTTCCACGAGATCACCAAGTCGGCGATCCAAGCCGCAGTCGACAGCCCGCGTGAGCTCGATCGGGCCCTGGTCGACGCGCAGGAGACCCGCCGGGTGCTCGACCGGCTCTACGGCTACTCGGTCAGCCCGGTCCTGTGGAAGAAGATCCTCGGTGGCCTGTCGGCCGGGCGGGTGCAGTCGGTCGCCACCCGCATCGTCGTGGAGCGCGAGCGGGCCCGGATGCGATTCCGCAACGCGGCGTACTGGGACATCGAGGCCCAGTTGCTCGCAGGTCAGCAGGACGATCCGTCGGCGCCGCGCAACCTCACCGCGACCCTGGTGGCGGTGAACGGCCAGCGGCTGGCCACCGGCCGGGACTTCGAAGCCGAGACGGGCCAGCTCAAGGGCGACACGGTCCTGCAGCTCGACGAGCCTGGCGCCCGCGACCTCGCCGAGCGGCTCGCCGACGTTTCCTTCGAGGTCCGCTCGGTCGAGGACAAGCCCTACACGCGCAAGCCCTACCCGCCGTTCATGACAAGCACGCTGCAGCAGGAGGGCGGCCGCAAGCTGCGGTTCTCGGCGCAGCGGGTGATGCAGACCGCTCAGCGGCTGTACGAGAACGGCCACATCACCTACATGCGGACCGACAGCAGCAACCTGTCGGAGACAGCGGTCGCCGCGGCCCGCCAGCAGGCCCGCGAGCTGTACGGCCCGGAGTACGTCCCAGACGCCCCCCGCCGCTACGCCTCGAAGATCAAGAACGCCCAGGAGGCGCACGAGGCGATCCGTCCGTCCGGCGATGTCTTCCGTACGCCGGGGGAGCTGGCGCGCGAGGTCAGTGGCGACGAGCTGCGCCTCTACGAACTGATCTGGCAGCGAACCGTGGCCTCGCAGATGGCCGACGCCCGCGGGATGAGCGCGTCGGTCCGGCTGGGCGCGCGGACCGCCGACGGCACCGACACCGAGTTCGCGGCGTCCGGCAAGGTCATCACGTTCCCGGGCTTCCTGCGGGCCTACGTCGAGGGTTCCGACGACCCGGACGCCGAGCTCGAGTCGACCGAGCGCCGGCTGCCGAAGGTCGCGGTCGGCGACGGCCTGACCGCCGGGTCCCTCGAGCCGCAGGGCCACACCACATCGCCGCCGGCCCGCTACACCGAGGCCTCGCTCGTCAAGCAGCTCGAAGAGCTCGGCATCGGCCGGCCGTCGACGTACGCGTCGATCATCACGACGGTCCAAGACCGCGGTTACGTCTGGAAGAAGGGTTCGGCGCTCGTCCCGACCTGGCTCGCCTTCGCGGTCGTCGGGCTGTTGGAGCAGCATTTCGGCCGGCTCGTCGACTACGGCTTCACCGCCTCGATGGAGGACGACCTCGATGTCATCGCCGGTGGTAAGGGCAACAGCGTCGAGTGGCTGACCCGGTTCTACTTCGGCGGCACCGACGGCAAAGAAGGTGGGCTGGCCAGCCAGGGTGGGCTGAAGAAGCTCACCACCGACCGGCTCGACGAGATCGACGCCCGCGAGATCAACTCGATCGTGATCGGCCGGACCGAGGACGGCACCGAGGTCGTTGTCCGGGTCGGGAAGTTCGGCCCCTACGTCCAAGTCGGCGACAAACGGGCGTCGCTGCCCGACAACCTCGCCCCCGACGAGCTCACGCCGGAGCTCGCGATCGAGCTCGCCGACGCCCCGAGCAATGACCGGGTGCTCGGCACCGACCCGGTGACCGGCCACGACGTCGTCGCCAAGAGCGGTCGCTACGGCCCCTACGTCTCGCTCGTGCTGCCCGAGGGCTCGCCGGAGAAGCCGCCGACCGCGTCGCTGTTCAAGACGATGGACATCGCCTCGCTGACCCTGGCGGACGCGCTGCGGCTGATGACCTTGCCGCGGGTGCTCGGCGATGCACCAGGTGGTGAGCCGATCACCGCGCAGAACGGCCGCTACGGGCCCTACATCACCAAGGGCACGGACTCCCGGTCGCTCACCGACGAGGAGCAGCTGTTCACCGTCACCCTCGATGAGGCACTCGCCCTGCTCGCGCAACCCAAACAGCGCGGCCGCGCCGCCGCGGCGCCGCCGCTCAAGATGCTTGGCAAGGACCCGACGACCGACGCCCCGATGGTTGTGAAGGAGGGCCGGTTCGGTCCCTACGTCACCGATGGCGAGACCAACGCCTCGCTCCGCAAGGGCGACGACATCGAGACGCTGACCGACGAGCGGGCCGCCGAGCTGCTCGCCGACCGGCGGGCCCGCGGTCCGGCCCCGAAGAAGGTCGCCGCCCGCAAGGCGCCCGCCAAAAAAGCCGGCACCAAGAAGGCACCGGCGAAGAAAGCGGTCGCGAACAAGGCCGGCGGGAAGGCTGTTGCCGCCAAGAAGGCACCGGCGAACAACGCCACGTCGGCACCAGCAAAGGACTGAGCCCGCGACACCGGGAAGGGGCGGCCGGAACGCCGTACGCTCCTGTGGTGGATCGTCCTGCCGTGGCTGCGAGCGACGACGCGGTCGGAGATCCGACCGCGCCGAGCGGCGGCGTGCTGCGGATCCCGGCGTTTCGGCGGCTCTACGTCGCGCTGGCGTTCTCGAGCTTGGGTGACTGGCTGGGCTTTCTCGCCACGACGAGCCTCGCGACGCAGTTTGCCACCTCACTGTCGGGCAAGGCCTACGCGACCGGTGGCGTGCTGGTCTTCCGGCTGCTGCCCGCGGTGCTGCTCGGACCGCTGGCCGGGGCGTTCGCGGACCGGTTCGACCGGCGCCGCACGATGGTCGTCTGCGATCTGCTCCGGTTCGGGCTGTTCCTGTCGATCCCGCTGGTGCACAACTTCCCCTACCTGCTGGCCGCGAGCTTCCTGATCGAGTCGGTCAGCCTGTTCTGGATCCCGGCCAAGGAGGCGTCGGTCCCCAACCTGGTCCCCCGCGAACGGCTCGAGGCGGCCAACCAGCTCTCGCTCATCGCGACCTACGGCTCGGCCCCGGTCGCGGCGGCCGTGTTCGCCGCGCTGGGCCTGTTCAGCCGTGCGATCGGGGAGGGGATCACCCATTTCTCGACCAACACCACCGATCTGGCGCTGTACGTCGATGCCGCGACGTTCCTGTTCAGCGCGCTGACCATCTTCCGGCTCCGGGTCATCCCGAGCCCGCAGACCGGGGTCACGGCCGACGGTGACACGACGTCGCTGCTTGCTTCCCTGCGTGAGGGTCTGGCCTTCATGCGCGGCGAGCCACTAGCCCGCGGGCTGCTCGTCGGGATGCTCGGCGCGCTGGCCGCCGGCGGGGCGATCATCGCCCAGGGCAAGCTGTTCGCCGAGGTGCTGGGCGGCGGCGAGGCGGCGTACGGCCTGCTGTTCGGGGCGGTCTTCCTCGGCATCGCCGGCGGGGTGGCGCTCGGCCCGCGGCTGATCGGCGACCTGTCCCGCAAGCGGGTCTTCGGCCCGGCGATCGTCGGCGCCGGGGCGTCGCTCACCCTGATGTCGCTGGTGCCCAACCTGTTCGTCGCCGCCGTGTCGACGCTGCTCGTCGGCGCCTTCGCTGGTGTCGCCTACGTCGTCGGCCTCACCCTGCTCGGCGGCGAGGTCGACGACGAGCTGCGCGGCCGCACCTTCGGCCTGGTGCAGTCGCTGATGCGCATCGACCTGCTCGTCGTGACGGGCACCACGCCGTTCATCACCGGCGCGATCGGCACCCGCAACATCCAGCTGCCCGGCAACGGACCGCAGGATTTCACCATCAACGGCGTGCAGGTCACGCTGCTGGTCGGCGGTGTGCTCGCGATGATCGTCGGACGGGCGGCGTTCCGGCAGATGGACGACCGGCCAGGGGTGCCGCTGCGTTCGGACCTGCTCAGCCTGCTGCGCCGCCACACCCCGTCGTACGCCGGGACCTTCGTCGTCCTGGAGGGCGGTGAGGGTGCCGGGAAGTCGACCCAGCTGCAGCTGCTCGCGACCTGGCTGGAGGCGGCCGGGCACGAGGTGGTCGTGACCCGCGAGCCCGGCGCGACCCCGACCGGGGCGCGGATCCGGGCGCTGCTGCTCGACCCGGCCACCGGCGACCTTGCGCCGCGGGCGGAGGCGCTGCTCTACGCCGCCGACCGGGCCCAGCACGTGGCCACCGTCCTGCGGCCGGCCCTCGAACGCGGTGCGGTGGTGCTGTCGGACCGCTACGTCGACTCCTCGCTGGCCTACCAGGGCGCCGGCCGGGAGCTGCGGGTCGACGACGTGGCCAAGCTGTCCACCTGGGCGACCGAAGGGCTGCGCCCCGAGCTGACCTTGCTGCTCGACATCGACCCCGAGGTCGGCCTGGTCCGGGCCGGCGGCACGCCCGACCGGATCGAGGCCGAGTCGCTCGAGTTCCACCGCCGGGTGCGGGCCGAGTTCCTCACCCTCGCCGCGGACGCGCCCGGGCGCTACCTCGTCGTGGCCGCGGACCAGCCGGCGGAGCTGGTCGCCGCCGCCGTCCGGGCCCGGATCACCGAGTTGCTGCCGGCGCAGCTCACGGCGCGGGCTGCGCCGTGAGCGTCTTCGATGCGCTGGTCGGTCAGGTCACCGTCGTCGAGCAGTTGCGGGCGGCCGTCCGGGGGATCGGCATGACGCACGCGTGGCTGTTCACCGGACCGCCCGGCTCGGGCCGGTCGGTGGCCGCCCGGGCCTTCGCTGCCGCGCTGCAGTGCACCGACGCCGGCTGCGGCCACTGCTCGGCCTGCCAGCAGGCCCTCGGTGGCACCCACCCGGACGTCGCCGTTGTCGTGCCCGAGGGGCTCCACCTGTCGATCGCCGACGCCCGCGAGGTGATCGCCCGCTCGTCCCGTGCGCCAACCCGCGGCCGGTGGCAGGTCACCCTCATCGAGGACGCCGACCGGATGGAGGAGCGCACCTCCAACACGCTGCTCAAAGCCATCGAGGAACCGCCGCCGCACAGCGTCCTGCTGCTCTGCGCACCCTCCGTCGAGGATCTGCTGCCCACGATCAGGTCCCGCTGCCGGCTCGTCCCACTGCGCACCCCGCCGGCCGCCGACGTCGCCGACGTGCTCGTACGCCGGGACGGGGTCGACCCGGCGATGGCGGCGTTCGCGGCCAGGGCGGCGCAGGGGCACATCGGCCGGGCCCGGCGCCTCGCGACCGACGAGCAGGCCCGTCGCGAGCGTCAGGACGTGCTGTCGCTGCCCCGCTCGCTTGGCTCGGTCGGCTCGTCGCTGGCCGCCGCCAAGGACCTCGTCGATGCCACGAAGGCCGAATCCGACCGGCTGGCGAGTGGCCGGGACGTCGCGGAGCGGGAGTCGCTGTCGACCGCCCTCGGCGGTGGCGCGACCGGCAAGGGCTACACCGGCAGCACGCCGAAGGGAGGCGCGGGAGCCCTCAAGGAGCTGGAGAAGCGGCAGAAGTCGCGGGGCACCCGCACCCAGCGGGACGCCCTGGACCGGGCGCTGGTCGACCTCGCGGCGTTCTATCGCGATGTGCTTTCGCTCCAGCTCGGGGCGGGCGTGGCCCTCATCCACGGCGATCTCGCCGAACAGGCCGCGACGATCGCCCGGGTGACCGCACCGGAGGGCACCCTGCGGCGCATCGACGCCATCCTGGGTTGTCGCACCGCGATCGACGCCAACGTCGCTCCGCTGCTCGCGGTCGAGGCGATGGCCCTGGCCGTCCGGGCCGGCTGAAGCCACAGTCCCGGCGTACGGTCTGCGGATGGGTCGGGTGTGCGCGGTCAGCTTCAGCCGCTATGGCCGGCTGCACTACGCAGATCCTGGCGCGCTCGACCCGCAGGTCGGCGACAAGGTGCTAATGCAGACCGATGACGGGCCGGAGGTGGCCGAGTGTGTGTGGGCTGCCCAGTGGATCGAGGCCGACGGATTCCCGGTCCTGGTCGGCCTGGCCGAAGCCGCAGATCTCATCCGGGACGAGGCCAACGCGCGGCGCAAGGCCGTGGCGAGGGTGGCGACCAAACGGCTGGTTCGCGAGCACGCGCTGGTGCTGAAGGTCGTCGGGATCGACGTCCGCGATCGGCAGGGCGCACTCACGGTGTACTTCACCGCGCCGGGGCGGGTCGACTTCCGCGAGCTCGTTCGGGACCTGTCCCGCACGCTCGAGACGCGCGTCGAGCTGCGCCAGCTGTCCGCCCGCGACGAGGCCAAGGTGCAGGGCGGCATCGGACCGTGCGGACGCGACCTGTGCTGCGCGACGTTCCTTAAGGATTTCGAACCGGTCAGCCTGCGGATGGCCAAGGACCAGGACCTGCCACTGAACCCGATGCGGATCTCCGGGGCCTGCGGCAAGCTCATGTGCTGCCTGAAATACGAGCATCCGCTCTACGCCGAGTGGAAGGCCGACGCCCCGAACATCGGCGCGACCGTCGATACCCCGGGTGGCCCTGGCC
>JAYUMN010000463.1:0-4298 GCA_043762595.1 Frankiales bacterium | reverse complement strand
AATTCTCGAGCGGACGAGAAGGCTCCACGCTGACGAACGCTCGAGGCAACGGCCCGCCAGACAAGAGACCTGGCCAGACACTGGACGTCCTGAAGTCGGTGGTGTCTCGTGGAATCCCAATTGCCCCGAAGCGGGGCGGCTGCCACCCCGTGACGTTCTGGACCGGACGGCTCGAACAAGTGGTTACAAAACTCGGCCGGCTGGGCTGGCCGGTCGAGTTCTGCTGAGCTGAACCAATCTATTCAGTGGTTCACATGTCCGAACAACTCGATCCGGGACAATTCGTCCGGGTGCCAGCCGATCGCCGGACCGTGATCATCGGCTACGAACACCGCCTAGAGGCGGTTTTCGAGATGACGATCCGCTTCCGCAGACCGGCCAAGAGGCCGGCGAGCAGATGCCGCGCACGTCACCCTTGGTGGTCGTGCTCTCCGTGCACGTGCACCACCGTGGTCAGCCTTTGATCGCGTGATGAGGAACCGACCATGACCTCGCGTTCACCAGTCGCGATGACCCAGTTCCCAGTGGCGGTTGACCAGTACGACAGTTGTCGCGGATCGACGTGAATCCGCACCGTGGCGGACCTGCCGGGTAGCAGGTGCACCCTGGTGAACCCCGCCAGGCTTTGTGGGACGGACTGCACCCCTTCCGGCAAGGCGGACTTCGGCTTGCCCAGGTAGATCTGCGGCACTTCGTCACCGGCGACGTTTCCGGTGTTGGTGACAGCGAATCGGATCTCCAGGCCGCCATCGTCCGACCGGCGGGCGTTGAGCTCGGAGTACCTGAACTTGGTGTACGACAGACCGTGCCCGAAGGGGAACAGTGGCGTGACGCCCTGCTCGTCATACCATCGGTAACCCATCTGCAGGCCTTCGGTGTAGGTCTCGGTCGTCGGGCCCGTGGTCGCCGGCTGGCCGTGCGCGTTCACTCCGGGGAATCGCTCCGGGTGTCCGGTGAACGGGGTGACGTCGTTGGGGAACGTCATCGGGAGTTTCCCGCCAGGATCGGCTTGGCCGAGCAGCAACTGCGCGGAGGCGTCGCCGCCCTCCTGCCCGGGAAGCCACATCTCGAGGATGGCCTTGACGGCGCCGACCCACGGCATGAGGACGGAGGAGCCCGTGTTCAGCACGACGACGGTGTTGGGGTTGGCGGCGGCAACGGCGGCGATCAGGTCGTCTTGACCGGCTTGCAGCGTTGCCGGGTTGCGGTCGGGGGTGGAGTTGCCTCCCGGGCTGTCGTTCGCGAACACGACCGCGACCTTGGCGTCGCGTGCCGCAGCAGCCGCTGCGGCAATCGTCGATTTGACGGCAGACCAGTTGAACCGCAGGTTCACCGGCGGCGTGGGTCCGGCAGCGGGCAACGGTGTCGTGATGGCGAGCGGGACCGCGTAGGTGATCTTCACGGCGTGCGTACCGGCTGCCAGGGCGACGGCGGCACCCACGTTGAATAGCCCGTCTTCGGTCAGCAGGATCGGCACAGGGCCGCCGGGCACCGGGTTCGCCAACGACTGAGTGACGCCGTCGATGTCTAGGGCGACAGTGCCGATACCGGCAGGGTTGGCGATCGTCGGGTCGGTGGCACTGCGCTGCAGCTGCAGGTTGTAGGTGTCGGCGGTCGTTGCAGTGATGTTGCCGGTCCACGTGTAGGTCTTACCTGGGGCGAGGGTCTTGTTGCCTGTGTAGTCGAGGGTCGCATCGACTTGCTTCGCGCCGGAGTCCGACTGGGCGCGAGTCAGACCTGGGCCGAAGGCTGCGGCCGGGACAGTGCTGCCGAGCCAATCGATGCCGGGCGAGTAGCTGATCGTCGATCCCGCTGGCGCCTTCGCGCGCATGGCCACCAGCGGACTGATCGCATCCCGGTCGGCGAAGCCACGGGACCGCTCCCCGCCGACGCCGACGTAGGCCTGCCTCGCGACGGGACCGACCACGGCCACCGACTTCAGGTCCGATTCGCTCAGCGGCAGCGCGTTGTCGGAGTTCTTCAGCAGCACCGCAGAGCGCAGTGCCAGGTCGAGCGCGGTGGATATGCCCGCGGCCTTGTCGAGCGTGGGGCGTGCCGGCGCCGGATACTGGAGCAGCCCGAAGCGCTCGTACTGGTACAAGATGCGTGCCACTGAGGTGTCGAGAGCCTGCGCGACCGCGGGGCTGTACGTGGCTGAGGTCGGGTCTGCCAGGTCCTGGAGCCCGGTGGTGAAAAACGGTAGTCCGCTTGGGTAAGACGTGTCCAGGCCAGCCAGGCTCGACATGCTGTGAGTGGCGCCGTAGTCCGACAACACGAAACCCTTGAAGCCCCACTGACTGCGCAGGACGTCGTTCAACAGAACGGGCTGCTCGCAGTTGTACTGCCCGAGCGCCTTGCCGTAGGCGCACATCAGCGAGGAGATACCGGCGTCCTTGACAGCGGCCTCGAAGGGCGCGAGATAGATCTCATGCAGCGTCTGCTGGTCCACGTTCACGTTGAGCTGGGCCTCTCCCCCCGCCACATTTGTTGACTGGTTGTAGAGCGCGAAGTGTTTGGCCTGCGACATCAGCCCTTGACTCTGAATCGCGTTGATCTCTGCGACGCCGAGTTGGCTGATCAGGTAAGGGTCCTCGCCGGCCGTGGTCTGGTTCCGAGACGCCCCCGGGAACCGGGTAATGTCCAGCTGCGGCCCGTAGATCACGTCCATCCCCCTGGCCCGGCCTTCGACTCCCTCCAGCTGCCCGAGCGCGGTGGCCGCGGAGCGGTCGAACGTTGCGCCGACCGCCATCTTGGTCGGCGGCGCAGTGGTCTGCGCGAAGACGTTGATGCCGAGGGCGTCAGCATCCTTACGTCCCGGGATCCCCAACCGCGGAACGCCTGGGTTGTAACCGGCCTGGCCGAGGGCCTGGTCGGCTGGTATCGGGCGCAAACCATGCACCAGAGACACCTTCTCGATCACGGTGAGCTGACTGAGCAGCGTCCTCACCGTCGAGGTGAAGGGGGCGTCCGTGGCGATCGGGCGTGCTGTCAGACCGGCCCCAGGATCACGCCCCGAGCCGATCGCCGTGTGTAGGGCTTCAGCCGCGGTCGCCTGCGATGAAGCGACCATGGCCGCGACCGCGACAAAAACACCCCCAGCAACCCAGAATCTGGTGGCACCAGATCTCCTGATGAGCATGGTCAGGCTCCGATCTCTGAACGTGCGATGGCAGTCGTCGGCCAACCGGCACTCGCGAACCCGAGGCGGTCTGTTGCCGAGCAGACGACCACAAACAACAGCGCGGCCTGCTGCGCCACACCAGTTAGGCACGCCGTCATGTCGGATAGAAACGTTTACCTGGTTGCGCCGCGGAAGTTAGCAAGACTTCGGTGTGTTTGGACAACCTGCCGGATAGATGTTACCGAAACGTGATGAGGTTATGTACGGCTCAGTTACAGAACTACGATCGCTGCCGTACCGTAGTGGCGATGACCAGCCGCTCCAGCAGCGTCGTAGCACTTGCGGCGTTCAACCGTCGACGCGTGCTGCAAACGGTCGCTGCCGCTGGTCCGCTCAGCCGAGCACACATCGCCCTACGAACGGGTCTGTCTCGGCCCGCCGTGAGCAGGGTCACGGGCGAGTTGATCACTGAGGGGCTCCTTCTCGGGACCCGCGACGGCGCGACGGCGCCAACCACCAACGGTGGCCGCCCCGCCCTGCTGCTGAGCCTCGCGCCGCGCCCGGAACGGTTTCTTGCCGCCGTCCTCACCCGAGGACGCCTGCGCGTCGCACTCGCCGGCGCCAGCGGTGAGGTCATGGCCCATGATGATGCGCCCCTCGACCAGTTCGATCCCATCGGTACCCAGGTCAAGTCAGCCATCGGTCTGGTCGAACACCTCCTGACAGCGACCGGCACCGCGCCGTCCGAGGTCAGCAAGCTCACGCTCGGGTTGCCATGGGCCGTCGACCCCGCCACGGCGCGCCCAGTCGCCGGACACGCGCCAGTGCACTCGGGATGCCGCCCTACCTCGTGGGGCGGGTCCGATCCCGGCTCCACCTTCAGAGATCGACTCAAGATCCCGGTCATCGTCGAGAATGATGCCAATCTCGCCGCGCTAGGCGAGTCCCGCGACGGTGCCGGACGCGGCCTCGGCAACGTCATCTACGTGAAGATCATGCGTGGCATCGGCGCGGGGCTCATCCTCGACGGCCGACTCCACCACGGTGCCTTCGGATCCGCCGGCGAGATCGCGCATGTTCCCGTCGCGGCCGACGGTCCGCCGTGTCCCTGCGGTCACCGTGGTTGCCTGGGCAACATGGCCAAGGGCGACGCGATCGTGCGCACCATGCACGACGC
>JAYUMN010000462.1:0-2230 GCA_043762595.1 Frankiales bacterium | reverse complement strand
CGATTGGCTTTTACGGATACGTGTATGGGGCCACGTGCACCGGATCGTCAGCGCAAACTTTCCAGTTCCACCCTCTCACCAGCGGGCCGGCCGGTACCTACCAGATCACGAGCGCCTCGAGCGGACAATGCCTGGTCCAGTACCAGTCCGGCGTCAAGCAGCACACGTGCAGCGGATCGGTCCCACCGGACAGCACCGACTCCGAATGGACCCTGAGCAGGGTCGGTACCACCGGGTATGCCTACCGCTTCGTCGTCACCACGACAGCCGGAACGTCCTCGCCGACGTGCCTGCAGGTCTACCCCAGGCCCAAGAGCCACCCCGGCCCGGTGCTGCAACTCCAAACCTGCGACACCACACAGCCAACCCAGGTCCTCACCCTCACCTCTGCTCCATAACCAAGACCGTCCCGGCCGCACGGATCCCCCACCCTGACCACCACGGCGAAACCGCCGGCGGCGAGGCCGGGATCAGCGGGGCTTGTGCCACCGCCAGGTGGAGAGCATGGTCGGCAGATGGCGACAGCACTGCAACGACGACGACGCCGTTACACGGTGCTGGCCTGGTGGGGCGCGAGCAGGTGGGTGCAACTGTGGCGACGGCGGCGGCGAACTTCCGGACCGGCCCTCCCCCACCCCGGCACCGGCGGCGACAGCGGCGGCCCGGCCGGCGTGCGTGAGCCGCGCCGTCCACACCCGGGCGGGCCGTCAGCCCACACGGCGGCCGCGGAGCCGGACAACCCCGCCCGCGTCCGGCCCTAATGCCATGCTCGTGAGCGGATCCGGGCGCAAGAGTCTCAAAGCCAGGCGCCATTTGCGCTATGCCGCGAAGCGAGTCGAGGCCCGCGCAATCCGGGGGGCAGCCTGCAGAGGTGCAGCCGGCCGACGGCCGTCCGCTTGCCCTATGTCGATGGGTCAAACGAGATGTGCAGTCACGTGCTGGTGGTCGCGCCGAGGCAGGCTAACTCCCGTAACGGCCGGCGCGAACACCGTCCGTACGGGGTCAAGTGGGTGCCCAGAGCAAACCAACGAGCCTGGGTCCGCCCGGGCCACGCACAGCAGGGCGTCGTCGGCTTCGTAGAGAACTGCGAAGGCCTGCCAGGCGGCCTACAGCCGCGCTGCGTCGCGGCCGAAGCTTGTTCAGGACGTTAATGAGAGGCCGCGCAGTGGACTGGTTCAAACGGTGGGCCAAGGGCCGTCAGGGTGTAACCAGTCTTCTGCTCGCGCTGCTGATCGTCGGTTCCAGCGTCAGCAACGGCACGACCAATGCCGGTCAAGTACCCGCGGCGTTGTTGGGTGCGGTGCTGGTCGCGTCGGCTGTGGTGTGGTTGACCGCGCAGGTTTGGGAAGCCAAAGGCATGCCGGCTACTCCGCGGTTCGCCCGAACTCAGCCAGCGACCGGTTCACGGCAGTTGCGCGAGGACGCCAACGCCAGGATCTTTTGCAATCGTGGCGGTTTTCTGTTCGCGAAGCGGTTCTTCTTCGTTGGCACCGGCTGCCCCCCGGTGCGCTTGTCGCCCAGATTCACAGCCGACGCTCGGTCTCGACAGGAGGCTGCGCCAGTGCTCGTGGCCTACACCGCAGCCCGCAGGTTCTGGTGGTACCGGGATGGCTTCGTATGGGAGAACCAGGATCTGCAAGCCCGTGACGTGATGGCACTGCTCCATGACCGGGACCGTCGCCACGGTCGCGAGTTGGGCCGCGCCCATGTCCTGCTTGATGTCGAACAAGGTTTGTCCGAAGCCACCCCACGCCGCCGCCAGTCAATTCCGCGTGAGGTTAGGGAGGCTGTGTACGCGCACGACGGTGGTCAGTGCGTGGAATGTCAATCCAGCTTTGACCTGCAGTACGACCACATCATCCCGTGGTCCCACGGAGGGGCCGACACGGTCCAGAACCTGCAGTTGCTATGTGCTCCGTGCAACCAGAGCAAGGGCGCCTCCTTCTAAGCCGAGACCTCCTGGACCGCTGATTGCAGACTGCTATCAGGATGCGACAAGACCGGTCGCAGTGGGCGCGGCCGGTCATGACGAGACGTTCCTTCGGGCCGAGGGTTAGTCCTGTACCGGGCGCCCTTGCGCAGCGAGGAAGGCCCGTAGGAGCGCCTCGACGAGTGCGCGTTGCTGGATGTTGGTCTCTGCGCAGTACGCCTTGAGCGTGGTTTGCAGCGCTTCTGACACGCGCAGTTGCAGCTGCTTGGGTGACCGGTCCATGCCCCGCAGCTCCATCTG
>JAYUMN010000461.1:0-3365 GCA_043762595.1 Frankiales bacterium | reverse complement strand
CGGCTCGGCGAGGCCGGCTGGTCGTCGGTCTACGTTCCGAGCGCGGTGATTACCCATTCGGGTGGGCACGCCACCGAACGGGTTGCCACCGCGATGCTCGCCGAGCATCACCGGGCCCTCTACCGCTACCTGGCCAGGCAGTACGCCGGGCCGCGGTACGCGGTGCTGCGCGGGCTGCTCGCGCTCGGGTTGGCCGCACGGTGTCTGCTCGCCAAGCGGGTGCGTACGGTCGGCGAGGGCGCCGCGCCGACCCGCTCTGCCGAGCTGTTGGAGCACTAGTGCGGCATGCCCTCATCCTGGCCGGTGGGTCGGGCACCAGGTTGTGGCCGTTCTCGACCGCGGCCCTGCCCAAGCAGCTCGTGCCGTTGCTCCAGGGCCGATCGCTGCTCGACATCGCGGTCGAGCGGGCCACCTCGGTCGTACCGGCCGGCCAGGTGTGGCTTGGCGCGGGGGAGCAGTTGCGCTCCGCGGTCGCCTCGGTGCCGGGGCTGGGCGCCGACCGGCTCATCGTCGAACCTTCCGGGCGGGACACCCTGCCGGCGGTCGCCCTGGGCTGCGCCGTCATCGCCGCCGCCGACCCGGGCGCCGTCGTCGCCGTGCTCACCGCCGACCACCTGATCGAGCCGGTCGACTCGTTCGCCGCGATCCTCGCGGACGCCTTCGCCCTGGCCGAGGCCACCGAGGATGCGCTGGTCACCTTCGGTGTCGTGCCGGACGCCCCGGCCACCGGCTTCGGCTATCTCGAGCTCGGTGGGCCGCTCACCGGCGCCGCCCGGATCGTCTCGTCGTTCCGGGAAAAGCCCACCGACACCCTCGCCGAGTCATTTCTCGCGGCCGGGCCGACGTGCTACCTGTGGAACTCCGGGATGTTCGTCTGGCGCGCGGCGACCCTGCTGCGCGCTGTGGACACCTTCGCCCCCGATGACGCGCCAACCCTGCGCGCGCTCGGCGCCGCCTACGGCACGCCTGCCTGGCCGGGCCTGGCCGCCACCGCCTGGCCGGCCATCGCCAAAGTCAGCATCGACTACGCCGTCATGGAGCCTGCGTCGGCCTCGCCGGACTTCACCGTCGCTGCCCTGCCGTTGGCGGCTCGCTGGCTCGACGTCGGCTCCTGGCCGGCGTACGGCGAGGCGGTGGGCTTCGATTCGTCCGGCAACGCGATCGGAGCCGGGGCCGCTGTGCTGCTCGACAGCAGGGACTGCGTGGTGGCGTCCGCCGACCCGTCGCACCTGGTCACGCTGATCGGTTGCGAGGGGCTCGTCGTCGTGCACACACCGACCGCCACGCTGGTCGTGCCCGCCGATCAGGCGCAGCGGGTCAAGGAGCTGCATGCCCTGCTGCAGCACCAACACCCCGGCGTGACCTGACCGCTTTGCGGCAGACTGCTCCGCATGAGTGACCCCACCACCTCGACCGTGCTGCTGGTCGTGGGCAACGTGCTGGCGGTGCCCTTCTCGATCTACCTGCCGGGCTTTTACCGGCTGTGGCGAAGGCGTGAGCCGCTGGTGTTCGCGGCCGAGGAGGTCGGCATGGTGCTGATCACGACCGCCTTCGCCTTGAAGAGCAAGCCGCTGCCGGCTGCCTTCAACGGTGCGTGGGGGCTCGGGCTCGCGGTGGCGTACGGCCTCGAGGGCCGCAAGCGGGCCCGGTTGCGCGCCGGATAGCGGTTACGCCGAGGCGTGAACTAGCCCGAAGCACGACCCGCAGAGCGCCTGGGTCGTGCGCACCAGCCGGTAGAGCTGCCCTTCGGTGCAGCAGAAGTCACAGATGCCGATGGTGGCGCAGGTGGCGATCGGGCCGGTGAGGTCGATGACGAGTTCCATACCTTTGCATCGGCGCTGGCAACCCATCGCCGCGCGCCCGGACAGCCGCACTTTCGTCCAGCACAAGCCCGGTCGCGTTCCCCCGAACGGCCCAGCGACCCGACGCAGACTCCGGGCGCCTGGACCGGCCGCCGGCCGCCTGGTTCTGCGGCCGCGCCATTTCCCCCATGGGGGTGGCCCCTTTGAGACAAGAAGGACCGTTCGTGCCGGTCCTACGACGCGGACAGCGGCCGGCTAAGCAGCTGCTCCGGTCAGCGAGGCGTGCCGATGACGGGCAGTGTGGCGGCCACGGTCACGGTGGTCGGCTGGGCTGGTGTGCCGATGACGGGCAGTGTGGCGGCGACTGGCACGGTGGCCGGTCCAATCGCCGGCAGAACACCCGGCAGCGCGGCGGCGACGGTCACGGTGGTCGGCTGGGCTGGTGTGCCGAAGACCGGCAGCGCGGCGGCGACGGTCACGGTGCTCGGCGTCACCGGCGGTGGCCCGGCTGCAGGCGACGTCCGGTCGGGACCGGTCGGGTGCCGGGGGGCTGGCGCCCGCGAGCCAGCGGGATCGAGTGCACCAGGTCCCGGCGGGTGCCCCGGCCCGGTGTCGCCACCTCGACCTGCGCCGCCGCCGGGGCCACCAGCACGCTGCGGCCAGGTCCCGACCGGGCGGTGCTGCACGGTTGTCGGTGTGCCGGCGGCCGGCTGCGCGCTGGTGGGCGCCGTCGGCTGGGCGACCCCGGCTCGGCGTACGTCATGCGCGGTGGCCGGGGCGGTGCCGGGCCGGTCAGCGGCGTTCCCGGCGGGGGCGAGCCGCAACGTCGCGGCCGCCGGACCGAGTGCGGCCACACTCACCAGCGCCGCGCCGGCCGCGACCGAACCGAGCTGGCCCGCGGTGCTGCTGACAAGCGCGACGCTGCTCTGGCCGAGCATGGGGAGCCCGGCCAGCCAGGCGGTCGGGCCCATCGCCCACAGCAGGCGCCGGCTGGGGACCGCAATGATCGCGCGGACCACCGCAGGGTCGAATTGCGAACCGGCGCAGCGGACGAGCTCACGCAGCGCGGCCTCCTTGCGCACCGGTCGCTTGTAGGAGCGGGCCGCCGTCATCACCTCGAAGGAGTCCGCGACCTGCACGATCCGCGAGCCGATGCTGAGCTCCTGCCCCGACGTACCCGCCGGGTAGCCGGTGCCGTCCCAGCGTTCGTGATGCTCCTCGATGACGCGATGCATCGGCGCCAGCCAGCTCATCAGCGGCGCCGCGAGCTCCGCGCCGATCCGCGGGTGCTCGCGCAGGACAGCCCACTCGTCGGCGTCGGGCTTGCCCGCCTTGTGCAGCAGGGTGACCGGTACGAGCAGCTTGCCGATGTCGTGCAGGAGGGCGGCCCAGCGCAGCCGGTCCCGTTCGACTGCCGAGAGCCCGACGGACTGCGCGATGAGGTCGGCGAAGGCGCGCACCCGCTCGGCATGACCGCGGGTCGACCGGTCGTGCCCGGCGAGTGCGGTGATGAGCACGAGCATCCGCTCGGCGGCCTGCTGCGCCGATTCGTCGTCCGGCGCG
>JAYUMN010000460.1:0-7593 GCA_043762595.1 Frankiales bacterium | reverse complement strand
GCCGAAGCGCTCCTGACCTGGCTGGAGGTTGTTGCAGGATCCGTCGACCGTGCGTAGACCGAATGACAGCAACGGGCTCGACAGCTGGTCGGGGCCGGGGCCGATCAAAGCTCCACAGGGCCCGGTTGCGGAGGTCGTGTTCGCCACGTGTGCCTCCGCAATCTTGATCTGCCGCAAGATGTAGGCGAGGTCAGCCGCAGACACCGTGAAGCCCTGCCCGACAGGCGCTGTGGCCGCCTGCGCCCAGATCAGGGGCGCACCCATGCCGACGGTCAACAGCAGCGCCGTCGCAGCGGCCACCGTCGGGATGGGCCGACCATGTCGGTCGCGCGCAACTGGGCGTACGCCGCGGCGGGCAACACTTGCCCTGGGCCGGCGTCGCTTTGCAAAGCCTGTGAACGCAATAGCAAACAGATTTCATGGCATGCACCTGCCTCGTGGGGTGTGAAGCCCGGGATGCTGGGTGGAGGCCCTTGGGAAAACCTTGAGGAGGCCCGCTGCGGAGGACCCCAGGGTTGGCCCAACCTGGCCGTCCTACCTTGGCCGACGGTCGCTGCCGACAGCTCGGTCAGCGGCTCGCTGCCTCGCGCCGCAACGGCTCGGCGGACGGCCCCCGTCGAAGCCACACCACGCCGCCACCGGTATCCGCTGCCAACGTGGCGGTGCGACCCGCGAGCGCGCCCACAGCACCAGCTGGTCACCGATGCCAGGCGCCGGCGACCATGCTTGGCCCGCGTCGACGCGGCCCCGCCTCACTGCAGTTGTGGTCGCTGCTCCGAGCAGACCCCCATCACCGGCCGGGGGACGCCGCGAACCCGTTCTGGCTACCCCTGGTGTGCGGCGGCGGGCACTGCTTCGACCGCCGGGTCGCTCACCCGGATGAAGCTGCGGATGACTGGATAGACCTCGTTCTCCCAGCGGGAGCCGCTGAAGACCCCGTAGTGGCCGACCCCCTCCTGGAGGTGATGATGCTTGGCGGCCTCGGGGATGCCGGTGCAGAGCGCGTGCGCGGCCAGCGTCTGGCCGGGTGAGCAGATGTCGTCACCGGCGCCCTCGACGGTCAGCAGCGCGGTGCGCACGATGGCCGCGGGGTCGACCCGCTGGTCGCGCCAGGTCAGCTCGCCGCGGGGCATCAAGTGCTGCTGGAAGACCTTGCCGACGGTTTCCAGGTAGAACTCGGCCGGGACGTCCATGACCGCGCCGTACTCGTCGTAGAACGACCGGGTGGCCGCCGCCTTGGCCGTCTCACCGGCCACCAGGTTCTTGTAGAGGCCGACGTGCGCGTCCAGATGCCGCCTGCGGTTCATCGACATGAACGCCGCCAGCTGCACGAAGCCCGGATAGACGCGCCGTCCCCGGCCGGCGTATCGGGCCGGCACGGTCTGGATGACCCGGCGCTCGAAGAAGGCCAACGGCTTGGCTGCGGCCAGCTCGTTGACCCGGTTCGGATTGACCCTCGTGTCGATGGGCCCGGCGATCAGGGTCAGGCTCACCGGCTGGGCGGGGTCGTCCGCGGCAGCGAGCAGCGCCACGGCGGCGAGCACCGGGACGGCCGGCTGGCAGACCGCGACGACATTCGTGCCGGGCCCGAGATGCCGCAGCGCCGCCATCACGTGCTCGATGTACTCGTCCAGCCCGAAGCCGCCGTGGCTCACCGGGATGTCCCTGGCGTTGTGCCAGTCCAGGACATGCACGTCATGATCGGCCAGCAGGGTGCTGATGGTCGGCCGGATGAGGGTCGTGAAATGGCCGGACATCGGACCGACGACCAGGACCTGTGGCTGCTGCGCCCCCGCTGCTTTGGCGAAGTGGAGCAGGGTCGCGAACGGCGTGGTCATGGTCGGCCGCTCAGTGATGGTGACCTCGTCGTCACCCACCAGCACCGACTCGATGCCGAACGGCGGCCGGGTGTGCGTCGGCCGGGCCTTCGCGACGATCTCGCAGGCCGCCCGCAGCCGGCGGAGCCCGCGTCGGCCACCGACAGCCGGCGGCAGCGCCTGCAGCGCGCGCGCCGTCAACCGTGAGGTGGTGACCATCGGAGCGCCCGCGATTCGGTTCAGCTCGTACGCGCCGTACAGCATGTGCGTCCTATCGGTCGTCGGGTCAGGTAGGCATTGGTTGTCCGGGATGCTTCGGCGTGGTGGGCTGCTGCCAGCCCAGCTGTCCGAGCCCTCGATCCTACGGAGGCAACCATGATTACAGTCGCTTCCGGTCGCAGACCGCCGACCGGGAAGAGGGTGCCGGGTCCCACGCCGCGTCCCGAGCCACCTCGCAGCGAGCCGTCGCAGGTGGACGAGCAGCTCGCGCTCGAGGCGGTCGAGGCCGGCGAACCGGTCGGGATCCCTTCGGCCGGCGGACTGCTACGCGGCGTGGCGAGCGTTGTGCTGCAGCCCGGATCCCTCGCCCGCGAGCTCGGCCAGCTGGCCCGTGACCTGGGCAAGGTGGCGCGCGGGACCGATCAGCTCCGGCCGGCGCCGAAGGACAAGCGGTTCGCTGACCCCGCGTGGACCGACAACCCGCTCTACCGTCGGTGGGGCCAGGGCTACCTGGCCCTCGGGCAGGCGCTGGCGCGGCTGGTCGACGACCTGGAGGCCAAGGGCGTCGACTGGCGTGATCTGGAGCGGGCCCGTTTCGCGGTAAACGCGCTGACCGGTGCACTGGCGCCCACCAACACCCTGGTCGGCAATCCGGCCGCGTTGAAGCGGGCCTTCGAGACTGGCGGCCGCAGTGTCGCCCGCGGCCTCGGCCAGTTCGTCTCCGACGTCCGCCACAACGGAGGCATGCCCTCGCAGACCGACCGGACCGCGTTCACCGTCGGCACCGACCTGGCGATGACGCCTGGCTCGGTCGTGCACCGCGACCCGGTCGCCGAGCTGATCCAATACAGCCCGAGCACCCCGACGGTGCGTCGCCGCCCACTGCTCATCATCCCGCCGCCGATCGGGCGCTTCTACTTCCTGGACCTGCGGCCAGGTCGAAGTTTCGTCGAGTACGCCGTCAGCCAGGGACTGCAGGTGTTCATCCTCAGCTGGCGCAACCCTGGGCCAGAGCAGGCCGACTGGGACCTCGACACCTATTGCACGGCCATCGAGGACGCGCTCGGGGTGGTCAAGGACATCACCGGCTCCGGGGACGTCAACACCCTCGGCTTCTGCGCCGGTGGAATCCTGCAAACGGCGGTGCTCAACCACCACGCGAACACCGGCGACCAGAGCGTGCACAGTGCGGCGTACGCCGTGACGTTGCTCGACTTCGACGAACGCGCGCCGCTCGGGGCGTTCTCCTCGCCGCGGCTACTCGAGCTGGCCGGCTCGGCATCGCGCCGCAAGGGCATCATCACGGCCCGCTCACTCGGGACCGTCTTTTCCTGGATGCGGCCGGACGACCTGGTCTTCAACTACGTCGTCAACAACTGGCTGATGGGCAACGACCCGCCGGTCTTCGACATCCTGGCCTGGAACGCCGACGGGACCAATCTCCCGGCCCGACTGCACCAGCAGTTCCTGGACATCTTCCGGACCAATGCGCTGTGCCGACCCGGGGCGGTGACGGTGTTGGGCAGCCCCATCGACCTGCGGCAGATCACCGTGCCGATCTTTGTCACCGGAGCGATGACCGACCACCTCACACCGTGGACCGGCTGCTACCGCACGACGACGGCGCTGTCCGGGCCGAGCACGTTCGTGCTCAGCAACGCCGGGCACATCGCCAGCCTGGTGAACCCCCCGGGCAACCCCAAGGCCAGCTACTACGAAGGAGGCCCGGCGGGCGCCGAGCCGCAGGACTGGCGGGCCGGCGCCACGGCCCGGACCGGGAGCTGGTGGCAGCCGTGGGCTGCGTGGGAGGTGGCGCGAGCCGGCGCCGAACGCCCCGCCCCCAAGCGCCCCGGCAACCGGCGGCACCCGGCGATCGAGGCGGCCCCGGGTTCCTACGTGGTCGACCGGCCGATCACCGGCAGCCGCTGACCGTCGGCCGGTAGGTCCTGCCCGTCGAGGAAGGCAGTGATCGTCCGCCCGGCCACCTCGGCCTGCTGCAGCAGGAACAGGTGGCCGCCGGGCAACATCTTCAACCGGGCGCCGGGGATGCTGCGGGCCAGGATCGTGGCGTTGCGGCGGGGCGCCAGCCGGTCACCCTCGCCGGTCAGCACCAGCACCGGTAGCCGGAGTGTGCGCAGCCAGGGGCGGCTCGACCAGCCGGTGATGGCGTAGAGCTGGTGGGAGTAGCCGCGAGCACTTGGTGGGCGGTGTCGGCGGGCGTCCAGATGCGGCTCGTCCGCGCCGATCGACGCGCCGTAGACCAGCGGCGCCACGAGGCGCAGGTAGGTGCTCGAGGAGTAGCGGATCGGCGTGGCCATCGCGGCTACCACCCAGGGCGCCGGTGGCTGGCCACCCACGCCTGGGATCGTCGCTGCCAGCACGAGCGAACGGACCCGGTGCGGCGCCTGGTGGGCGAGTTCCTGGGCCAGCGCACCGCCCCAGGAGTAGCCCAGAACATCGGTGCGGCCGATCCCCAGCTTGTCGAGCAGACCGACGACGAGCCGGGCCAGGGCCGGCATCCGGACCCGGTGTGGCAGCGCCGGGGAATCGCCGGTCCCCGGACAGTCGAACGCCACCAAACACCGGCCGGGCAATTGGGTCGCGAGCGCCGCCCACATCTCGATGTTGGCGCCGATCCCGTTGATCAGCAGCAGCGGCGGACCGGAGCCAAGCACGGCCACCCGGAGCTGGACACCATCGATGTCGAGTCGCTGGCACACCGGCTGCCAGGCCAGCGCGGCGGGCTCGGGCTGCATCTGCGTGCCTCTCAGTTGGTCCCGCCGACCGGGGAATGCCTGCATCCCCGTGCGAGGGACGCCCGAAAGTATGCGCTGTCATCGGCCCGACGGCGTGCCGAAACGCGCTTCTCAGCGTCGCTGGACCTGGCGTGACACCGAGCCGGCCCCGTGCGAGAACGGTCCTGGCGCAAGGGCCTCGTAGAACAGCGGCGAGTTGCGATCAACGACGTCGCGCGTGCGCGCCGTTGGCAGGGCGCCCGTGCACACGGCGGTCAGGTAGCGCGGCCTCCCAGCCGTGACGGCATCGCGGGTGAGCTGCTCCACCGGGTCCAGGTCCGGCATGAAGCTCCGGGCCTAAGTGAACTCCAGCGGGGCCAGCGCGAAGCCGGTGCCGGCCCGTGCGGGCACGGTCGGGGCCACCACCGAACCCGCGGCCGCGGACCTGACCGTGCTGGGTGGGTTCACCGACCTGGTCCGCGCGGCGCTGCCTGGCTCAGCGCCCACGTCGACCAGATCAGGCTGCTGCACGTGCACCGCCGATGTGGCTGCGAAGCGATTGACGACGCCGATGTGCTGCCCGGGTTCACCGGCGTCGCGGTCCACCACGCGTGGGCCCCCTATGACCCGCTCGCCGGCTGCTTCTACCTCCCTGTCGCGTACATGCCGTACCGCCACAACAGTGCGTTCCCAGTACTCGGCTCGTCGTTGACGGCGCAGCGCCAAGAGCCTCGATCTGTCGTCGGGGGCACTGCTCAGCTCGCGCAGGCGATCGGCCCCCGGCTGTGACGGGACCGATCTGGGTTCTGTGCCACAGCGCCTATTGCCGTCCAGACCAGGCAATACCTCCATGTGCAGCCTTTTTCTATGCGCCCAAGCGCATGAACAGTTGCTACATCCCCTCACCACAGCTCTCATCGATTATATTCTGCCGTTTAGCACAGATAGCTTCGAAAGAGAGGGCGCCGTAGAGCAAAACTGTACCAATCTGTCGCCCAGCACAGATTCGAGCGTCTCTTCGTTGGGGGCGGCGCTGCGGTCCCGTCGGCGAACCCTCAAGCTGACCCAGGAAGAGCTCGCCAGCCTGGCCGGCGTCGGGTTGCGGTTGGTGCACGAGGTCGAGCACGACAAGGACACCGTGCAGCTGGTCAACCTCCTTCGCCTGCTCAGCGCCCTCGGCCTGCACCTCGAACTCACGCCAGGCGCTGCGGACCTGGTCCAGACCGGCCGCCTCCCGTGACGGACGACCTGACCGTGCTGCGCGACATGGGCGCCGCGGACGTCTACAAACAAGGTGAGCGGGCCGCCACGTTGACGCGCACGTCTAACGGGGTTGTCTTCGCGTACCTGCCGTCGTGGGTCGACAACAGCGGCCCGGCCGTCGCCACCACCTTGCCGGTGAGCACCACAGCGTTGCTCCGGCCGGGCGGTGCGCTGCCGTCGTACTTCGCGGGGCTGCTGCCCGAGGGTCGGCGCCTGGGCGCCCTGCGGCGGCAGGTCAAGACGAGCGCGGACGACGAGCTCTCGCTGCTTCTTGCTGTCGGGGCTGATGCCATCGGTGACGTCCAGATCGTCCCCGAAGGCACCCTGCCGGCCCAGGTCCCGACCCGACTCAACGTCGCCGACTTCACCGCCGTGCGCTTCAGCGACCTGCTGGCAGAGCTGGGCATCAAGGCAGAACGCACCGCCCTGCCCGGGGTGCAGGACAAGGTCAGCGCGGCGATGCTCAACCTCCCGGTCGCCCAACGCGGGCTGCGGTTCATCCTCAAGCTCAACCCACCGGAGTACCCGCATCTGGTGGAGAACGAGGCCTGCTTCCTGCAGGCAGCCAGACTCAGCGGCCTCAAAAGTGCCTCGGCAATCCTGGTCCAAGACCGAGACGGCCACAGCGGGCTGCTCGTCCAGCGCTTCGACCGCCTGCCGCAAGGCACTGGCCTGCCCCCTCGGATGCTTGCCGTAGAGGATGCCTGCCAGGTGCTCGGTGGGCCGCCCGCGGACAAGTACCTGACCGCCTACGAACAGACCCTCGGCGCGCTGGCGCTGGTCTGCCAGGCACCGCTGCCGGCGGCCCGGACCCTGCTCGCGCAACTGGTCTTCGGCTACCTGTCGGGGAACGGGGATGCGCACGCCAAGAACTTCTCGGTGCTGCGGGACCCGTCCGGCGAATGGCGACCCTCACCGGCGTACGACCTGTCGTCTTCGCAGCCGTACGGCGATACAACCATGGCGCTGTCATTGGGGGGGCGTAGATCCGGCGACTACGGCGGCAGGGACTTCGTCGCCCTCGGCAGTGCACTAGGCCTTCCGGAGAAGGCCACACGCAAGCTCGTCAAGGACCAGGCAGAACGCGCCGACGCCTGGCTTCCGCTGCTGGCGGAGCTGCCGTTCGACACGGGGACGGTGCACAAGCTCGGTCGGGTCATCCGCTACCGCCGGGAACGACTCTTTCAATAGCCACCTCGGACCCGCACACCGACGACTGCCCGTGACACATCGAGCAGGCGCCGTGGACAATCACCTGCCAGACAGACAGAAGGCGTGGGTCGATGCGAAGGCCTTCAACCATCCCGACCCTGACCTGGGCCGGCGGAACGCCAAGCACCTGGCAGGGCTGCTCGACAAAGCCCACCCCGGCGCCGCGAACAGCCTGCGCGAGGGCCTGGAGAGATGTTCACCGTCAGCCGGCTGGGCATCGACGGGCGCCTGGCCACGACGCCCGTCACCTCAAACCCGGTCGAGTCCATGATCAGCATCGCCAGGACCACGAACCGGAACGTGACCCGCTGGCGCGACGGCCACAAGGTCCTGCGCCCGGCCGCCGC
>JAYUMN010000459.1:0-9809 GCA_043762595.1 Frankiales bacterium | reverse complement strand
ACCAGCCACATCACGGTGGTCGTGCAGTCCGTCCTCGACGAGGTCGGCGCCGGCTCCACGAAGACGAAGGGCGGGGCCCGCTGATGCGGAGCATCGTTGTCATGGACGGGGGGGCGGTCTAATGGGTCAGAAAGTCAACCCGCACGGGTTCCGGCTCGGGATCACCACCGATTGGACGTCCCGCTGGTACGCAGACAAGAACTATGCCGAGTATGTCAAGGAAGACGTCGCCATCCGTCGGATGATGAGCAAGGGCATGGAGCGGGCCGGCATCTCCAAGGTGGAGATCGAGCGCACCCGCGACCGGGTTCGGGTGGACATCCACACGGCCCGCCCAGGCATCGTCATCGGGCGACGCGGCGCCGAGGCCGACCGGATCCGGGGTGATCTGGAAAAGCTGACCGCCAAGCAGGTGCAGCTCAACATCCTCGAGGTCAAAAACCCTGAGAGCGATGCGCAGTTGGTCGCCCAAGGCGTTGCTGAGCAGCTCTCCAGCCGGGTGAGCTTTCGTCGAGCCATGCGTAAGGCAATGCAGTCGGCAATGAAGTCGCCGGGCGTCAAGGGCATCCGGGTGCAGTGCGCCGGACGGCTGGGTGGCGCGGAGATGAGCCGGTCGGAGTTCTATCGGGAGGGTCGGGTGCCGCTGCACACGCTGCGCGCCGACATCGACTACGGGATCTACGAGGCGCGCACGACCTTCGGCCGCATCGGCGTGAAGGTGTGGATCTACAAGGGCGACAAGGTCATGTCGCGGGCTGAGCGCGAAGCGCAGGAGGCTGCCCAGCGGCAGCAGCGTCGCGACCGGCCGGCCCGGCGGGGCCCGCGCTCGGGCTCCACCGGCACCACTGCCGGTGGTACCGATGCCGGCCGGCAGGCTGAGGGCGGCGACGCCGGCGAGGCGTCCGACGCGCCGCAGAGCGCTGGTGGCGTGTTGGTCGACCAGACCGACACACCCGTCGCGGCGAACGCCAGCAACGAGTCCGCCAGCACGGACCTGGCCAGCACCGATGCAACCGCGGCACCCGAGACGGAGGCCTGACCATGCTGATCCCCCGCAGGGTCAAGCACCGCAAGCAGCACCACCCGGACCGCAGTGGCGCGGCCAAGGGAGGGACCCAGCTTGCCTTCGGCGAGTACGGCATTCAGGCGCTCGAGTCGGCGTACGTCACGAACCGACAGATCGAGTCCGCCCGGATCGCATTGACCCGTCACATCAAACGTGGTGGCAAGGTCTGGATCAACATCTACCCGGATCGGCCGTTGACCAAGAAGCCGGCAGAGACCCGGATGGGTTCGGGCAAGGGTTCGCCGGAGTGGTGGGTCGCCAACGTCAAGCCCGGCCGCGTCTTGTTCGAGCTCGCCGGCCCGCCGGAGCCGCTCGCCAAGGAGGCGATGCGCCGCGCCATGCACAAGTTGCCCATGAAGTGCCGCTTCATCGTCCGGGAGGTGGGTGACTAATGGCCGACAACCGGACCAACGACCTGCGTGAGCTTGGTGACGAAGAGCTCGTCACCAAGCTTCGTGAGGCCAAGGAGGAGTTGTTCAACCTCCGTTTCCAGGTGGCCACCGGTCAACTGGACAACAACCGGCGTTTGCAGACGGTGCGGCGCGACATCGCCCGCATCTACACGGTGATGCGCGAGCGCGAGCTCGGCATTGTGCGCACCAGTGGCACCGGAGTGACCGCATGACTGAGACGAGTGGGATGACTGAGACGACCGACAGCCAGAGCGACAGCGAACTCGACCGAGGCTTCCGCAAGACCCGCGAGGGACTGGTGGTGAGCGACAAGATGGACAAGACCGTCGTCGTCGCCGTCGAGGACCGCGTCCAGCACCCGCTGTACAAAAAGACGCTGCGTCGCACCAATAAGCTGAAGGCACACGACGAGCAGAACACCTGCGGTGTCGGGGACCGCGTCCTGTTGATGGAAACGCGTCCGCTCTCGGCCACCAAGCGCTGGCGCGTCGTTGAAATCCTCGAGAAGGCCAAGTAGGTCCTGCGCACGGCCCGCACCACGTCGTACGCACGATCTGACAATCAGGAGTAGCAGTGATCCAGCAGGAGTCGCGACTGCGCGTCGCCGACAACACCGGTGCCAAGGAGATCCTTTGCATCCGGGTGCTTGGCGGCTCGGGACGGCGCTACGCCGGGATCGGCGACATCATCGTCGGGACCGTCAAGGACGCCCTGCCCGGCGCGGGCGTCAAGAAGGGTGATGTCGTCAAGGCTGTCATCGTCCGCACCGTCAAGGAGCGCCGCCGGCCCGACGGTTCCTACATCCGCTTCGACGAAAACGCGGCTGTCCTGATCAAGGATGGTGGCGACCCGCGCGGCACCCGGATCTTCGGCCCAGTTGGCCGGGAGCTTCGGGATAAGCGCTTCATGAAGATCATCTCGCTCGCACCGGAGGTGCTGTAGCCATGGCAGGCCTGTTCGTCAAGAAGGGCGACACCGTCCAGGTGATCAGCGGCAAGGACCGCGGGCTCAAGGGCAAGGTCATTCAGGCCCACCCGGATAGCTCGCGGATCCTGGTTGAGGGGGCCAACCGCATCAAGAAGCACACGCGCGTGACGCAGTCGGTGCGTGGCTCCCAGCAGGGCGGCATTGTCACCCAGGAGGCGGCGATCCACGTCAGCAACGTGCAGGTCGTCTGCCCGGCGTGTGGCAAGCCCAGTCGGATCGGGCACCGCCGCAGCGAAGCCGATGGCAACGGTAAGACCCACAGCCTGCGCGTGTGCAAGCGCTGCAACGGAGACATCTGATGACCGTCACCGACCAGACCCGGCCCGAGGCCCGCGAGGTGCCGCGTCTGAAGGTGCGCTACCGCGCCGAGATCAAGCCGGCGCTGACCGAACAGTTCTCCTACTCGAATCCGATGCAGGTTCCCGGCGTCGTCAAGGTCGTCGTGAACATGGGTGTCGGAGAAGCGGCTCGTGATGCCAAGCTCATCGACGGGGCACTGAAGGATCTCACCGCCATCACCGGTCAGAAGCCACAGGTGCGCCGAGCTACCAAATCGATCGCGCAGTTCAAGCTCCGTGAGGGCATGCCGATCGGCGCAAAGGTCACCCTGCGCGGGGACCGGATGTGGGAGTTCCTCGACCGGCTCGTGACGATTGCGCTGCCCCGGATCCGGGACTTCCGGGGGCTGTCGCCCAAACAGTTCGACGGAAACGGCAACTACACCTTCGGTCTCACCGAGCAGTCCATGTTCCACGAGATCGACGTTGATCGGGTTGACCGCACCCGCGGTATGGACATCACGGTCGTCACCACCGCGACCAACGACGACGAGGGTCGCGCGCTCCTGCGGGCGCTCGGCTTCCCGTTCAAGGAGAATTGAGCTATGGCGAAGAAGGCCCTCGTCGAGAAGGCGAAGCGCAAGCCGAAGTTCGCGGTCCGCGGTTACACCCGCTGCAATCGCTGCGGGCGCCCGCGCGCGGTGTTTCGCACCTTTGGGCTGTGCCGCATCTGCATGCGCGAGATGGCGCACGCGGGCGAGCTGCCCGGCATCACCAAAAGCTCCTGGTAGTTCAGCACCTAGGCTGACGGGCTTCCGCCCCTCAGCACCCCTCTTCGTCGTAGGCCCGATCCTGGGAACCCCGGCGGGAAAGGCCAACAGGCCACCATGACCTTGCACTGCAGCTGCACCAGCCGGACGCGCGTGACCGCGTCATGACGATGACCGACCCGATCGCCGACATGCTGACCCGGGTGCGGAACGCGAATTCGGCGTACCACGATCGTGTCACCATGCCGCACAGCAAGATCAAGACGCACATCGCGGAGATTCTCCAGCAGGAGGGGTACATCGCGGGCTGGACAACCGAGGACGGCGAGAAGGGCAAGGTCCTCTCGATCGACCTCAAGTACGGCCCCAACCGGGAGCGGTCGATCGCCGGCGTCCGTCGGGTGTCCAAGCCCGGGCTGCGTGTCTACGCCAAGGCAGGTGCGTTGCCCAGAGTGCTTGGCGGTCTCGGGGTGGCGATTATCTCGACCTCCTCGGGTCTGTTGACCGACCGCCAGGCGAACAAGAAAGGCGTGGGTGGGGAAGTCCTTGCCTACGTCTACTAAGGAGGCATGCAGATGTCCCGCATCGGTCGCCTACCCATTCCCGTCCCCAGCGGCGTCGAGGTGTCCCTCGATGGTCAGCTCATAACGGTGAAGGGCCCCAAGGGCACCCTCACGCACAGCATCGCCGAGCCCATCCGGATCGAGCGCACCGACGACGGCACGTTGCAGGTCAGTCGCCCCGACGACGAGCGGGAGAGCCGCAGTCTGCATGGGCTGACGCGCACTCTCGTCGGCAACATGGTCATCGGGGTCACCGACGGCTACGCCAAAGCCATGGAGATCCGGGGCGTCGGCTACCGCGTTGCTGCCAAGGGTTCGGACCTTGAGTTCGCGCTCGGGTTTAGCCACCCGGTGCCCGTCGCGGCACCGGACGGCATCATCTTCGAGGTCGCCAGCCCCACGAAGTTCACCGTACGGGGCATCGACAAGCAGAAGGTCGGCGAGGTTGCCGCCAACATCCGCAAGCTTCGCAAACCCGACCCGTACAAGGGCAAGGGCGTGCGTTACGAGGGCGAGCAAATCAAGCTCAAGGTCGGGAAGACGGGGAAGTAATGGCTGACATCTCGACGACGCGACGCCTCGGGCGCGCACGGCGGCACTTCCGCCTCCGCAAGAAAGTTTCCGGTACGCCGGCGCGCCCCCGTCTGGTGGTGACCCGGTCTTCGCGGCACATCACCGCACAGATCGTGGACGACCTGGCTGGGCACACCCTGGCCAGCGCCTCGACGCTCGACGTGAGCATCCGCAGCATCAGTCCGGCTGAGCGCGGTGACAAGACCGCGCAGGCCAGGAAGGTCGGCGAGTTGGTGGCTGCCCGCGCCCAGGAGCAGGGTGTCGCCTCGGTGGTGTTCGACCGTGGAGGCAATGCCTATCGCGGACGGGTGGCTGCGCTTGCCGACGCGGCCCGCGAGAGCGGGCTGACGTTCTGATGATGACCATCAACGACATGAAAAGGACCGTCTGATGCCAGGACCCCAGCGCCGCGGTGGCACGGCCGGCGGCAGCGCCGGTGGTGATCGTCGGGATGGCCGTGGTGGCCGTGGGGGCGCCGCACCGGAGAAGACCCCGCACATCGAACGGGTTGTCGCGATCAACCGCGTCGCCAAGGTCGTCAAGGGCGGTCGTCGTTTCAGCTTCACCGCCCTCGTGGTCGTCGGTGACGGCGATGGTCAGGTCGGCGTCGGCTACGGCAAGGCCAAGGAGGTGCCCGCCGCCATCGCAAAGGGCGTCGAGGAGGCCAAGAAGCACTTCTTTCGGGTGCCTCGGATCGGCGCGACCATCCCGCACCCGATCCAGGGGGAGGCGGCTGCCGGTGTCGTGCTGCTCAAGCCGGCCAGCCCCGGTACCGGCGTCATCGCTGGTGGCCCGGTTCGCGCGGTCCTTGAGTGTGCCGGGATCCACGACGTGCTGAGCAAGTCGCTCGGTTCGTCCAATCCGATCAACATCGTCCACGCAACGGTCGCGGCGCTGCAGGGCCTGGTTCGCCCCGAGGAGATCGCGGCACGACGCGGCCTGCCGATCGAGGATGTCGCGCCGGCGGCCATGCTGCGGGCCCGAGCGGCCGCCGCCGCCGCGCCGCCGGCCGTCCACGCGGGGAGCTGACCATGGCCCGTCTCAAGGTCACCCAAATCAAGTCCGGTATCGGCGGCAAGCAGAACCAGCGCGACACCTTGCGCTCGCTCGGCTTGAAGCGGATGCACGACACCGTCGTCAAGGAGGACCGCCCCGAGATCCGCGGGATGGTCGACACCGTCACGCACCTCGTGACGGTCGAGGAGGTTGAGTAGCCCATGGCTGACAACGAGCAGTCCACCAGCACCGGGACCGCCCTCAAGGTGCATCACCTGCGGCCGGCCCCGGGTGCCAGGAAAGCCAAGATCCGGGTCGGTCGTGGTGAGGCCGGCAAGCGTGGCAAGACCGCCGGCCGTGGCACCAAGGGCACCAAGGCCCGATATCAGGTTCCGGCCGCCTTCGAGGGCGGGCAGATGCCGCTGCACATGCGGCTGCCCAAGCTCAAGGGCTTTAAGAACCGTTTTCGCACCGAGTACCAGGTCGTCAACCTCGATCGGATCGCAGTGCTGTTTCCCGACGGCGGCGCGGTCGGGATCGAGGAGCTGGTGGCCAAGGGCGCCGTCCGGGACGACCGGCTGGTCAAGGTTCTCGGCGGCGGTGAGCTTGACGTCAGGCTCGACGTCACCGTTCATGCGTTCTCGGCCTCGGCCAAGGACAAGCTTGCTGCGGCCGGAGGCTCGGCTACCGCGTTGTAGTAGCAGCGCCGTAGGCAGCGGCCAACCGCGGCCGCCGTCAGCGTCCCTGTCGGGCCACCGTCCCCACGGGTCGGTGGCCCCCGGGGCCTGCCGGTTGTCGCTGCTCCGGGTGTATCGGGATGGGGTCTGGGCATCTGGCCGGCTGTTACAGTCCCCGGTAATGGGGCGGTCGGCACATGGGCCGCTCTGTCAGTTGCCACCCCAACCTGCCCATCCCGCCGCCGTCGCCCCGCGACCCGCGCTCGACCCGAACCGGTCCCCGGATCGGCCGCCAGGAGGAGCCGTGCTCACCGCCTTCGCCCGGGCCTTTCGTACCCCGGACCTGCGCCGCAAGCTGCTGTTCACGCTGGCCATGATCGGGGTCTACCGGCTCGGTGCCGTGGTGCCCGGCCCCGGCGTGTCCTACGTGGCGATCCAGAAGTGCCTTGACCCGGTAAAGAACTCCGGGGTCTATGGCCTGGTCAACTTGTTCAGCGGTGGAGCGCTGCTGCGGCTGAGCGTGTTTGCGCTCGGCATCATGCCCTACATCACCAGCTCCATCATCGTTCAGCTGCTCATCGTCGTCATCCCACGGCTCGAGGCGCTGAAGGAGGAGGGGCAGTCCGGCCAGGCCAAGCTGACGCAGTACACCCGTTACCTCACCGTCGCGCTGGCGATCCTGCAGTCCACCGGCATCGTGGCGCTGGCCCGCTCCGGCAGCTTGTTCCCCGGCTGCAGTGAGAAGATCATTCCGGACGACTCGCTGTTCCGGATCGCCGTCCTCGTTATGACCCTGACCGCCGGAACCGCGGTGATCATGTGGCTCGGTGAGCTCGTCACAGACCGTGGCGTGGGCAACGGCATGTCTGTGCTGATCTTCACCTCGATCATCAGCTCGATGCCCGCACAGGGCGCCCGCATCTACAACCAGCCGCGCGGTGCGTTCATTCTGGCGGCGGTGATCATGCTGGCGCTCGTCGTGATCACCCTGGTCGTGTTCGTCGAGCAAGCCCAGCGACGGATCCCCGTGCAGTACGCCAAACGCATGATCGGCCGGAGGATGTACGGCGGGACGAGCACCTACATCCCGTTGAAGGTGAACCAGGCCGGGGTCATCCCGGTCATCTTCGCTTCGTCCCTGCTCTATCTGCCGCAGCTGCTGACCAACGTCTGGCGCAGCAACGCGGCGTTCACCCGCTTTGTGGCCCGCTATCTCACCTCAGGTGATCATCCGCTCTACCTGGCGATCTACTTCGGGCTGATCATTTTCTTCACCTACTTCTACGTCGCGATCACCTTCAATCCGGTCGAGGTCGCCGACAATATGAAGAAGTACGGCGGGTTCGTGCCGGGCATCCGTCCCGGCCGCGCCACCGCCGAGTACCTCGACTACATCCTGTCCAGGATCACCAGCTTCGGGGCGCTCTACCTGGGCGTCGTCGCCGTGCTGCCCTATCTGCTGTTCAACTTGACCGCCGGGGCGAACCGGTTCCCGTTCGGCGGGACCGCGGTGCTCATCGTCGTCGGCGTCGGGCTCGAGACGGTCAAGCAGGTCGAGAGCCAGCTGATGCTGCGCAACTACGAAGGCTTCCTGCGCTAGTGCGCCTCGTCCTGGTCGGGCCACCCGGAGCGGGCAAGGGGACCCAGGCCCAGTTCATCGCCCAGCACCTAGGGGTGCCGACCATCTCGACGGGCGACATTTTCCGCGCCAACGTCAGCACCGGTACCCCGCTCGGTCTCCAGGCGAAGGCCTACATGGACCGCGGGGACCTGGTGCCGGACGACGTGACGATTGAGATGGTCCGGCTGCGGCTCAAAGAGCCCGACGGCGTCGCAGGTTTCCTGCTCGACGGGTTTCCGCGGACCGTGCCGCAGGCACAGGTCCTCGACGACATCCTGCTCGAGAGCGCCGACGCCAAGCTCGACGTCGTACTCGAGCTCGTCGTCGACTCCGACGAGGTGGTCCGCCGGCTGTCGGGGCGGCGGACCTGCCGGACGTGCAACCGGATCTGGCACGTCGACTTCGACCCGCCGGCCGCCGAGGGCATCTGCGACGTTGACCGGGGCGAGCTCTACCAGCGCGACGACGACCAGCCCGAGACGATCAAGAACCGGCTGGAGGTCTACGACCTGTCGACGGCGCCGCTCGTCAACTACTACGCCGGCCGGGGCGTGCTCATCGGTCTCGATGCCACGGGCCCGGTCGACGACGTGACCCAGCGGGCGATCGACGCGCTGCGTCCGCTGCAGCACGACACATGAGCCGCGGGGGCCGACGACCGAGAGGGGTCACCATCAAGACCCCGGCGCAGCTGGCCCTGATGCGCGGGGCCGGGTTGGTCGTCGCCGAGGCCTTGGCCCAGATGACCGAGGCGGTCGCTCCCGGCGTCAGTACAGGGGAGCTCGACCGGATCTCCGCAAAGGTGCTGGCCGACGCCGGGGCAGTGCCGTCCTTCCTGGGCTACCACGGCTTCCCGGCTACGATCTGCGCCTCGGTTGGGGCCGAGGTCGTACACGGCATCCCGAGTGAGCACCGGGTACTCGCCGAGGGTGAGCTCGTCTCGATCGACTGCGGGGCGATCCTTGACGGCTGGCACGGCGACGCCGCCGTGACGATCGCGGTTGGTCAGTGTGAGCCAGCCGTGCTCGAGCTGTCGGCGGTGACCGAGCGGGCCCTGTGGGCTGGGCTCGCGGCTGTCCGGCTCGGTGGTCGGCTGTCCGACATCGGCGCCGCGGTCGAGTCGGTGCTGCGCCCGCACGGCTACGGCCTGCTCGAGGACTACACCGGCCACGGGATCGGCCGGTCGATGCATGAGCCGCCGTACGTGCCGAACCTCGCGCCCGAGGGACCGGGTCGGGGTATGCGCCTCGAGGCCGGCATCGTATTGGCGGTCGAGCCGATGGCCACGCTCGGTGCGCCGCAGGTGCGCGAGCTCGACGACGGCTGGACCGTCGTGACCCTCGACGGCCGGCCGGCCGCGCACTGGGAACACACCGTGGCGGTGACCCCCGACGGGCCGTGGGTGCTGACCGCCTTCGATGGTGGAGCCGGTCGGCTCGACACGCCTGTTCGCTGACCGGTTTGGCGATGAGGCCTGTCCCGGCGTACGATGCAACGTCGGTCTGTGATCGGCGCTTGTTTCCATGCGCTCTGCGTGGCTTCCGGGCGTCGTCCGTGGACTGCGCCACCAGGCGCGCAGCCGAGCTACCGACCGACCACCGACTGAATCAGGGGACATGCCGAAGAAAGACGGGGCCATCGAGATCGAGGGCCGGGTGGTCGAGCCACTGCCCAATGCGATGTTTCGGGTCGAGTTGCAAAATGGCCATAAGGTGCTGGCGCACATCAGCGGCAAGATGCGGCAGCACTACATCCGGATTCTGCCCGAGGACCGGGTGGTTGTTGAACTCTCGCCCTATGACCTGACCCGCGGGCGCATCGTCTACCGCTATAAGTAGTCCGCTCCACCGTCTCGTCCGGCCGCC
>JAYUMN010000458.1:0-2573 GCA_043762595.1 Frankiales bacterium | reverse complement strand
ACGCCTCACCATACTTGTTCTTACAATTCTCTGCCGACGCATCCCAAAACCCGGTATGCGCATCCAACACAAACTTGCCGTCCTTCATGCCTAACTCCTGTCGTCGGGTTCAGGGATCGGTACGTACAACTCAGGAAACGCGGCGAGCGCCCAGCGGCATCAGATCGCGGCCGTGCAAGGTGTTCAGCATGATGCCGCCGGCCAGCCAGAAGGCTGCCACTCCGTCGGCGAGGCCGGCCCAGCCGGCCGCCTTCGTGAGACCGGCCGCCGAACTGCCACCCACGACATTCGCCAGGCCGGCCAGGAGCAAGACGGTGGCGAGCAGCGCAAAGGCGATCGTCGCGGTCTTGTTGACGAGCAACGCAGCGATCGTGAAGAAGACCGAGATGAGCGCCCACAGCAGGAAGTACGCACCGAGGGCCTCGCCGAAGGCGCTCGCCGTCTTGGCGTCCGCGGTGGCCGGCGGGCTGAAGAATTTGAGCGCGATGCCCGTCGACAGCAAGAAGACGGCGTAGACGATGCCGAACGTCCCCCCGAACAGGTCGCCATTTCGGATCTCGTACAGGCCACCGATCCCGATTGCCCCAAAGCCGACCACCATCGCGACGGGGATGAACAGCGCATTCGTGTCCAGGATCCCAGTATTGGCGAGCGAGAGCATCGTGATGACGATGGCGAAGCCGAAGACCGAGGTCGGGATGCCGCTGGCCAACGACGGCAGTGACGTGACTGCTGTCTCGGCCGGAATGGCCGGCTGGACGGGTTCGGTGCGGGCCTGGGCGGTGACGCCGGGCTCGACCTGGGTGCTGGACATGGGTACCTCACGGGACAGGGCCGCGGAGTGGCGGCACGGAGGTCCGTCCGGCCGATGCGCGCCGGACGGGCAGTCGTCCGGGGCGGGCGACATCTCGGAAAAGAACACCCGCAACGCCGTGAGCACAAGACCTACCGGTCGGTAACTTTACTGCAACGGTGCGAAACATCCCGGTCCCCTCAGGCTCGCCGACACGGTCCTTGTAAACCGTCCCGGGGCATGCCAGCATCGCCTGCCAACGATGGAATTGATCCGACCTGAGGGGTGCGTCATGGCGGTCGACAATTCCTATTACTCACGCGACGTCCATGGCGCGTTCGAGCTCGCCGCGCTCGGAGACCTCACGCTGGAGGACGGGGCGACACTTCGCGGTTGCCAGCTCGCCTATCAGACCCTCGGCGAGCTCAATTCGACCAAGGACAACGCGATCCTGGTGACCAGCTGGTTCTCCGGCAACCACAGCATCATGCGGGACACCTACGTCGGTGCCGGCCGGGCGCTTGATCCCGCCACGTACTTCATCGTGCTGGTCAATCAGCTTGGCAGCGGTCTCGGGACCTCGCCGCACTCATTCGAGGGTCCCTACGGCGGGGCCCGCTTCCCGCGCGTCCGAATCGGCGACGACGTTGTCGCGCAGGAGCGGTTGCTGCGAGAGGTGCTCGGCGTGGAGCAGCTCGCCCTCGTCTTCGGCGGCTCGATGGGTGCGCAGCAGACCTACGAGTGGGCGGTGCGCTTCCCGGACCAGGTGCGACGGGCCGCGCCGCTGGCCGGGACCGCTCGCAGTTACGAGCACTGCCAGATGTTCGTCCAGACGTTCGTCGACGCGATGTGCACAGACCCCGCCTACGCCGACGGCGCCTACCGGCGCTCCGCGGATGTGCGGGTGGGCCTGCGACGACTCACCCGGGCATTCGGCCTGCTGCTGATGTCGAACGCATTCTGGACCGACGAGCACTGGCGGGCGCTCGGCTTCAGCTCCGCCGAGGACTTCCGGATCGATTTCCTTGAGGGGTACTTCGGTCCGATGGACCCAGCTGACCTGCTCGCCATGGCCTGGAAGTGGCAGCACGGCGACGTCAGCCGGCACACCGGCGGCGACCTTGCTGCAGCCCTCGCCCGGATCACCGCGACAACCTTTGTGATGCCGATCAGCAGCGACCAGTTTTTCCCGGTCGAGGACTGCGCCGCCGAGCAGGAGCTCATCAAGGGCAGCGAGCTTCGGGTCATCGACGACGTCCACGGCCACGCTTCGCTGTTCGGCCTCGGCCCGGCCTACAGCGGCCAGATCGATAAGGCGCTTTCGGACCTGCTCGCGACATGAGCGAGGACCTGCCCGAGCTCGCTGATGCGTTGCCCGGCGCGCAGCGCTGGCTCAGCCAGGCGTTGGAGCGGCTCGATGCGGCCGATCACGTCGGCACGGTCCAGAGCTTGGTGGGGTTGCTCGAGGCTGCCGGTGGGCTCGATGTCGGCAACACCGTGCGCAGCCATCTCGAGCGCGTGGGCGTCTGCCAGCCGGCCCTGCGCGCAACCGGCGGGTCCCGTCGCGCCCTGTTGGCCGCGGCGCTTGAGCTCTACGTTGCGGCGGAGCACGACCTCCGGCAGGCCCTGGGTCGGGCCGGTCTCACGGCAGCAGGCAGCGGTGTCCAGGATGACGCCGCGGTACGACGAGACGAGCGAGCCGCCTTCGCGCGGCGCGTCCTGCAGTCCCGCCGGGACGCCGTGGAGGCCGCGTTGGGGGCCCTTGCCGGGTCCGGCAAGG
>JAYUMN010000457.1:0-2264 GCA_043762595.1 Frankiales bacterium | reverse complement strand
AGCCCAGCCTCGAACGGTGCGTACAGATCGCGTATCGCCTCCCAGTGCGGTTCGAGGGCCGACAGCCCAGCCAGATCGAGCCCGGTCGCCCGGTCGGTGTGATCGGTCGCGGCGACGAGCGCCGACATGTTGACCTGCGATGTGCCGCCGGACATCGGCGCCGCGGCGCAGTCGACCGCGTCGACCCCGGCTGCGCTGGCTGCCAGCAAGGTTGCAAGTTGACCGCCGGTCGTGTCGTGGGTGTGCAGGTGCACCGGCTGGTCGAATCGCTCGCGCAGCGCGGCCACCAGTCGGGCCGCGGCCGGCGGCCGGAGCAGCCCGGCCATGTCCTTGATCGCCAGGACGTGCGCGCCCGCCTCGGTGAGGCCCTCGGCGAGCCGCAGGTAGTAGTCGAGCGTGTAGAGCTGCTCGGCCGGGTCGGACAGGTCGCCGGTATAGCAGAGCGTGCCTTCGGCGATCTTGCCCACCGCCAACACCGCGTCGAGCGCCGGCCGCATCTGGTCCAGGTCGTTGAGCGCGTCGAAGATCCGGAAGACGTCGATCCCGGCCAAGGCAGCTTGCTCGACGAACACCTGGACAACCCGTTTCGGGTAGGGCGTGTAGCCGACCGCGTTGCGCCCGCGCAGCAGCATCTGCAGGCACACCTCGGGAGCGACCGCATGCAGCGCGGCGAGCCGCTCCCACGGGTCCTCGTGCAGGAAGCGCAGTGACACGTCGTACGTCGCGCCGCCCCAGCACTCCAGGCTGAGGAGCTGCGGCGACAGCCGGGCGAGCGCCGGCGCGGCCCGGACCGCGTCGTAGGTACGCAGACGCGTCGCCAGCAGCGACTGATGGGCGTCGCGCAGCGTCGTGTCGGTCACCGCCAATGGTTGCTGCTCACGGAGCCGGCGGGCCCACGCGGACGGACCGACCTCGTCCAGGAGCCGGCGGCTGCCCGTTGCCGACGCGGCCGGCAACGGTGGCAGCTTGCCGACCGGATCGAACAGCGGCCGGGACGGTCGCGGCAACCCGTTGACGGTGGCGTCGGCGAGGGCGTTGAGCAGCCGTGTGGTCCGGTCGGTTTCGGCCGGCATCCCGGTGAGCTGCGGGTGCTCGGGCAAGAACGCTGTCGTCACACCACCCGCCAGGAAATCCGGGTCCGCGAGCAGCCGTCGCAAGAACTCCACATTGGTGCGCACGCCACGCACCCGGAATTCGTGCAGCGCCCGGCGGGCCCGCCCGGTGGCGGTCGCGAGGTCGGGCCCGCGGGTGGTGAGCTTGACCAGCAACGAGTCGAAGTACGGCGTGATCTCCGCTCCGGCGTACACCGCGCCGTCCAGCCGCACGCCGGGCCCGCCGGGCGACTGGTAGGCCGTGATCGTTCCGGTGTCGGGTCGGAAGTCGTCGGCCGGGTCCTCGGTGGTGACACGGCACTGGATTGCTACCCCGCGGACCGAGATCGCGTCCTGCGTCAGACCGAGCTCGGCGAGCGTCGTGCCGCCGGCGACCCGCAGCTGCGCTGCGACGAGGTCGACGCCGGTGACCTCCTCGGTGACGGTGTGCTCGACCTGGATCCGGGGGTTCATCTCCATGAAGGTGTAGCTGCCGTCGGGCGCGACGAGGAACTCGACGGTGCCGGCGTTGACATAGCCGACGGAGCGGGCGAACTCGACGGCCGCGTCGCACAGGCCTGCACGGACCTGCTCGGCCAGGGCGGGAGCGGGCGCCAATTCGACGATCTTCTGGTGGCGGCGCTGGACCGAGCAGTCGCGCTCGAACAGGTGCACCACCTGGCCATAGGTGTCGGCGAGCACCTGTACCTCGATGTGCCGGGGGCGCTCGACCGCCTGCTCGAGGAACACCGTGCCGTCACCGAAGGCCGCCGCTGCCTCCCGCGATGCGCTGCCGGCCGCCTCCTCGAGCTCGGCCGGGGTGCGTACGAGCCGCAGCCCTCGCCCACCGCCGCCCGCTGCCGCCTTGACGAACAGTGGGAAGCCAATCTCGCTGGCGGCCTCGGCGGCCCCCTGGCCGTCCGCCAGCGGACCGGAGGCACGCAGTACCGGCAGTCCGGCGCGGACCGCCGCCTCCCGCGCCCGAACCTTGTCGCCGGTCAGCCGCAACACGTCCGCCGGCGGCCCGACGAAGGTGACGCCGGCGTCGGCGCACGCCTGGGCCAGCGCGGCGCTCTCGGACAGGAAGCCGTAGCCCGGGTGCAGCGCGTCGGCGCCCGAGCGCTGGGCCACCTCCAGCAACGCAGCGACGTCGAGGTAGCCACGCACCGGGTG
>JAYUMN010000456.1:0-3605 GCA_043762595.1 Frankiales bacterium | reverse complement strand
CCCAACGGGGGGACGGGCCTTCGTAGCGCGAGCGGATCAGCTGCTGGGCAGCGACTCCTTGGCCCGGTCGTATGCCGAACTCGCGAGCTCACCGGCAGCTGTCGCGGCCGTGCTGGCTAGTCCACCCGCGACGGTGGCAGCGCGGCCGGGCAGCGCCTGCAGGGAGCCCTTGAGCACCTGCGCGGGACGCTGCTGCTCCTCGTGCAGCGCCGACGAGGCGAGCACCGCGCCGGTAAGGCCGGGGATGGCCCACTGCAACGCCTTCAGTTGCTTCTGAGCCTTGGCTACCTCGGGCGGGGTGGACGGCAGCGATGCGGTGCCGCCGGCAACGGGCACGTCGCCGGCGCTGATCATCTTCTGCCCGGCAATCCGGGCGTAGCCGGTCGCGCCGAGGGCAGCTGCGGTCAACACGAGCTTGAGGTTGGTGTTGGCGAGCACGCCTTTCTGCGCCTTCACGCGGCCCTTGTTGGCCCTGAGCAGCACGGCGCCGCCGGCCAGGTGCGCGGCGATCGCGGCGGCGTTGAACGGCGTCCACCGGCTCCAGCCGGCGTTGGCCACCCGCGCCCGCTGGCGCGGGTCGTCGACGTCAGCGGCAGCGCCGTTGACGCCGACGGCGCCCATCAGCGACCCGCCGAACCAGGCCGCGAGGCCGGCGTCGTGCAGGAAGTGGGCGAGGGTGTTGCGCTCAGACATGGTCGTCCTCCGTAGGCAATGTGGGTGGCTCGCTGCAGGGCCCTCCCCGGTCTGCCGCGAGCCGAACCCTCGGGTGGACTACCACCCGGCTGTCTGGTCTGCCACAGTCAGCGTCCGACGAGGAAGGGGTGGTCTGCGTGCCAGACACGGACGCCTACGCCGTCGTCGTGTTTCGTGAGGACGGCCGGTGGCAGTGCCAGGAGCTCCCGGCGACGCTCGCCGAGGATCTCGACGGCCTGATCGCCGCCGTGCACCGTCGGCCGGGCGAGGTCGGGTCGTTCGCCCTCGTCGATGTTGCCGACGAATTCTTCGTTGTCGTCCGGGTGGTCATGGGCCGGGAGCGGCTGCTGCTCAGCGACGTGACCGCGGCCGTCGCCTGGGACCTCGCCGCCCAGGTGCTCGAGCGGCTCGATCTGGATGTGCCGGGTGAGGACGACCTCGAAGAGGTCTGGCCCGCAGGCGATCTGGGCGTGTTCGAGGACTTGGGGCTCGACGAGATGGAACTCGGTGCCATCCTGTCCGATGTCGACGCCTATGCCGATGAGATGCTCTCGACGCTCGCCCACCGGCTTGGTTTCGCTGACTCCTACGAGCGGGTCGTCGACGCGCTCGTCAACTGAGTTTCAGGAGAGTTGTGTCCTACTTCGCCGCTGCGCTCGCCCACACCCCCGAGGGCTGGACCGGACGGGAGTTCGAGTTGACCGAGGTCGACGACCTCGATGGCCTCACCGACGCCTTGCGCGATCTTGCCCTCGACGGCCCCGGCCCGTCCCTGCTGCTGCTCGAGGAGGACGACGAGTACGTCGCGGTCGTCCGCGTTGACGGGGGCGCCGCCGGCCTGGACGACCCGCGCGTTTTCCTGTCCGACCGCAGGGCGGTCCAGGGCAGCGAGGTCGCGGCGATGCTCTGGGGGGACGCCGAGGACGAGCCGGCCGACGGCGACGACGTCGACGATGGCACCCGACCGGTTGCCGAACCGGTCGGCGACACGGAGGTGCTCGCCGATCTGGGCACCCCCGCAGATGACCTGCTCGACTTGTGCGCCGAAGGGGGCCTGCTGCCCGCCGACGTCCTGACGGTGCTTGGAGAGCGTGGCGGCTTCCTCGACGTGCTGGACGGCCTGCGCGAGATGTGAGCCGGTACGACGAATCGATGCGCCTCGCGCTGGCCCAGGCAGCCCTGGCCGGGGCGCGGGGCGACGTCCCGGTCGGGTCGGTCCTGCTCGACGCCGACGGCTCGGTCGTCGCTGAGGCGCACAACGACCGGGAGGGCAGCGGCGACCCGACCGCGCACGCCGAGGTGCTCGTGCTCCGGCGCGCCGCGGTCGCGCTCGGGGCCTGGCGGCTCGAGGGCTGCACGCTTGTTGTCACGCTGGAGCCGTGCACGATGTGCGCCGGCGCCGCGGTGCTGGCTCGGGTCGCGCGGGTGGTCTACGGCGCCGCCGATCCCAAGGCCGGCGCGGCGGGCTCGCTGTGGGACGTCGTACGAGACCGGCGCCTCAACCACCGGCCCGAGGTGGTCACCGGCGTCCTCGAGCCGGAGTGCGGCGAGGTCCTGCGCCATTTCTTCGGGGTACGCCGGGACCTTCGCTAGTGTCGTCGACGGTGGCGTGTCCGAGCGGCCGAAGGAGCACGCCTCGAAAGCGTGTGACGTGGCAACACGTCCGTGGGTTCAAATCCCACCGCCACCGCCAGCCAGCCAGGTGCTGGCGGCGCTTCCGCAGGTCAGCGACTTGCCGGGGTGCCGCCAGGATCCGCTTGGGTCCAGTGGTCACCGAGTGGTCACAGCAACTCCGGGCACACCCCTGTCGCCATGGCGCGGGTGCACTCCGGTGAAGCACCGAGCGAGGTCGTCGCGCCCGCGGGCTGCCAGCTCGCGGGTCATCAGGGTGGCGGCCCGGCGCCTGCGCTCAGGGAACGCAACACCGTCGCGGGCCCAGCGATCAGGGCTGAGTACCGGGCCTTCAACTTCGACGGCTCCACCTCCTGCAAGGGTCGTCGCCCGATGGCCCGACCGGCGATGTGCAGCCGCGCGGTACGTCGATAGGACTCGAACGTCCCCGGCTTGGTCGCGTGCTCGATCGCGGGAAGCCACACGTCGGTAAGGAACTCGGCCAGGGTCTGGCGCTTCGGCGGGAGGTAGGTGCGCTGCTCGAGGGAGGGGCCTCCCCGACCGCCAGGTAGTACTCGGTGGCCGCGCATGCGAGCCCGTCGGCGGAGGACCGCCACGAGGCCGTGCCGATTTCGGCCGGACTCAACGCCAGCACGCACCCCGCCAACGGCCCTGAGGAACCCGGTCACCGTACCTTCACGGAATGCACCTGTCTGCTGCTGAGATTGAGTAAGTGATCTTGGTTGGTGACATCTTCAGGATGGTGGTTGCAGCCGGTGAGCAATGGTCTGCAGCGGTCGGTCGCGGTCAACGAAGAATGCGACGAAAGACAGGATGATTCGGCGGCGCCGGATCATGGGGTCGGGCGCGTCGAGGATCGGCCTGGCGGGGCCAACCGAGACGCCAGTCGAGCGCCAGGTCGCGTCCAGTACCGCTGGGACAGACGCAACCCGGCGACGGCCCCGTTGGTACCCGCCCCGGCAACCCATTCCGTCGGGCCGACGAGGCACCACCCCATCGGCCGGCCCCGACCGAGTTTGGACAGGCAAAGATGATCAAAAAGTAACGGCAGGTCTACCAAGCGTTGCTCACCGGCATAGATACGCCACGCATGGCGGGTTTGAGTCCGCACCGGCTGCCCTGGCTACCGCCTTCACCTCACCACGACCCGACTCGGCTGCCTGTCGCACCCAACAACAAACGGCGCTGGCGCTCAGCAAGATGCGGGCGAAGTAGCGCTGACCTCCGCGCAACCGCAACGCCCAGCTGCTGATCTTCCGCCGACCAAAACGTTCAAGTTT
>JAYUMN010000455.1:0-1796 GCA_043762595.1 Frankiales bacterium | reverse complement strand
GATCGAACCGGCCCGCCCGCAACAGTGCCACGACCGAGGGCGAGGGAGGTGCAGACCCGGTATCGACGCGGCAGGCACCGGCACGAACGGTTCGATTGGTTCCCGGGCGCCCGCGACGCCCGCCTCGACGACCGGCTCGAAAACCGGCTCGATGGGAGATCGAGCCGACTTGTCCGGACCACCCGGCTGGTCCGGCCTGACGGCCGAGTCGTCCAGCGGTCCGGCGTCCACGACGACATCGCCCGCCGGCGAGCCCGGCACCCAGCCCGTCACCACCGGCTCGCCGAAGATCGCGCGGAACCGGTAGGCCGGATCGGGCTTGGGCGCACGCGAGCGGATGGGCACCTGACGACGCTAGGCATCACGCGGCCCGTAGATCGGCCGGCGGAGAGTTCTGTGGAGGGAGCTCAGGGCTGTGGACGACGGCGCAGGCGCCGGACGAAGTTGCCCTGGTGCCGCAGCACGACGACCGCGGCGAGCGCCGCTGCCCAGCTGACGTCCTGGTCGACGAGCAGCGCCACGACCAGCACGGTCAACGCCGCGCAGACCGAGGCGAGGGCGATCCAGCGCGACGCCGCCAGGACCACCAACCAAACCACCAGCACGGCCACCACCCACGGGGGGTGCGCGCCGAGGATGGCGCCAGCCGCGGTGGCCACCCCCTTGCCCCCGCGCCCGCGTAGGAAGGGTGACGTCACATGGCCGAGTACGGCGGCTACACCTGCCACGAGTCCGAGCCGGTGATCGACAGCGCCGAGCACCGCGGCCGGCACCGCTCCCTTGGCGACGTCCAGGACCGCGACCACCACCCCGGTACGCCGTCCCAGGGCCCGGCCCGCATTGGCGGCACCTGGATTCCCCGAACCCACCGCGCGCAGGTCGACGCCCCTGGCCCGGGCGGCCAGGGCGGCTGGCGAGACCGCACCGACCAGGTAGCCGAGCAGCCCCGCCAGCAGGACCCTCATCGGGGCGACACCACGACCCCGAGCAGGCCCGGCCCGAGGTGGGCGCCGACGACGGCGCCCACCTCGCTCAGGCACATTGTCTGCAGCCCGGGCACGCGCGCACGCAGCCGGTTGGCGAGCAGGGTCGCCCCAGCCTCGGCGGCGAGATGGTGGACCGCCAGGTCGACCGGTCCCACGCCGGCTGCCTCGGCGGCGCGCTGCTCGAGCCGGGCCAGCGCCCGGGACGACGTACGCACCTTTTCGAGGAGCGCGATCTGCCCGCCGACGACATGCAGCAACGGCTTGACACCCAACGCGGTGCCGACCAGCGCGGCTGCGGCGGTGACCCGGCCACCGCGCCGCAGATGGGCGAGGCTGTCCACGTAGAACCGTGCCGTCGTGCCGGCCGAGACCTGCTCGATGCGAGCCACGACCGTGGCCAGGGTTGGCCCAGTTGCGGCGATCTCGGCCCCGGCGATGGCGGCGAAGCCGAGCCCCATCGCGATGGTGCGGCTGTCGACGACCTGCACCTCGATGCCCTCGTCGAACACGAGGGCGGCGGCCAAACGGGCGGCGTCCACGGTCCCGGACAGCGCCGACGACAAGTGCACCGAGACGACCTGCGCGGCTGCCGTGGCGCGATGGGCCACGGCGAGTTGCCCGGCGTCGGCCGCGAGGTGGTGACCGCGACCCGCCGCTCACCCAATGCCGCGGCGACCTCACCGGGCCGCACCTCGATCGTCTCCGCGCCGGTCCGACCGGCCAGCGCGACGACCGCGATCCGGTGCCGTGCCGCCAGCGCCGCGGGCAAGTAGGCGGTGCTGTCAGTGACCACGCTGACGTCCACAGACG
>JAYUMN010000454.1:0-4678 GCA_043762595.1 Frankiales bacterium | reverse complement strand
ACGCAGTTGGACAGAAACCTCGGGTCCTGGGGCAGGCACGGCACGGACTGGTCGAAGGCGATGTTGCCCATGGCGTCGCGCACCCGGACGACCGGGGCGTAGCCGTGTCCGACCAGGTAAACCTTGGCCGCGCCGATGTGCAGCGGATGGTTGACCCGGATGTCGTACGGCGTCATCGGCTGGCCCTGTCCGTGGGCCCAGCGGACCTGCGCGTCGAAGGTCAGCGCCTTGCCATCGGCGGCGTAGGTGGCCCGGAAGTCGGTGAGGTCGAAGGTGAACGGCACCAACGACCCGCCGTGGAATCGCCGGCCGGGGTTGATGTCGTCGTAGTTCAAGATGGCGTTGGAGAATCCTTTGCCCTCGCGCACGAGCACCGTGCCCTTGAAGCCGGCGAACGCGCCGATCGCGATGCCGATCAGCAGCAGGACGAGCGACACGTGGAAAACCAGGTTGCCGGTCTCGCGCAGATAGCCCTTCTCGGCCGACAGCTGGCCGTCGCGTTCGACGACCCGCCAGCCTCTGAGCGCGGCGCGGGCCTCGGCGAGCACGGCCGCCGCATCGGAGCCGGACTCCCATCGGTCGGCGACCGGCAGCCGCGACAGGGTGGCCGGCGCCTTCGGCGGCTTGGCCCGTAAGGCCCTGGCGTGCAGTCGGATCCGTGGCCCGAGGCAACCCACCAGGGACACGAACAGCAACAGATAGATCGCCGAGAACCACGGCGAGCTGAACACGTCGTACATCGAGAGCTTGTCGAGCAACGGCCCGACTGTCGGATGCTCGCGGATGTAGGTGGTGACGCGGATCGGGTTGATCCGCCGCTGCGGCAGGAACCCGCCGGGGACCGAGGCCAGCGCCAGCAGGAACAGCAGCAGCAGCGCGGTCCGCATGCTGGTGAGCTGGCGCCAGGCCCGGCGGTAGGGCGCGAGGAGCTGTCGACGGGCGCCCCTCGCGACAGGCTGCAGTGGCTGGACGGCACGCGGCTGCGTCGACAATCGGGTCGCGTCATCCTCGACCGGTTGCTGATCGACTGTCACGTCAGAGCACCGTTGTGGTGCCGGCGACGAGCACCCGAAGCTGGATCATCAGGTGCTCCCACAAGCCGCTGACGAGCAGCAACCCGACCAGCACGAGCAACCCGCCGCCGATTCGCATGACGAGCCCGTAGTGCCGCTTGACGATCGCGAACGCACCGAGCGCCCGCCGGAACGCGAGTCCGGTGAAGACGAAGGGCACCCCGAGTCCCAGGCAGTACGCCGCGGTGAGGATGGCCCCGCGGCCAGCGCTGGCCTGGGTGTAGGCGAGGGTCTGCACCGCGCCGAGGGTCGGGCCGATGCAGGGGGTCCAGCCGACGCCGAACAGCACGCCGAGCAGTGGGGCCCCGGCGAGCCCGGCCGCCGGCAGCCGGTGAAAGCGGACCTCCCGCTGCAGGCCGGGCAGGAGCCCCAGGAATGACACGCCGAGCAGCACGGTCAGCGCGCCGAGTACCCGGTCGACGATGTCCCGGTGCACGAGGAGCGCCGCCCCGAGGCCGCCGAACAGCGCGCCCTCGCTGACGAAGACCGCACTGAAGCCGAGCACGAACAGCACGCTGCCGACGAGCACCCGGCCACGCGGTGCCGCGTCGGTCATTGGCAGGGCAGCAACCAGCAGGGCGCCCTCGCCGCGGCTGCCGACAGCCTTCTCGCCGGCGGGGCCGGACAGGTCGGCGCCGGTCAGCCCGGTGACGTAGGACAGGTAACCGGGTACGAGCGGCAGCACGCATGGCGAGAGGAATGACACGAGCCCGGCCGCAGCCGCGACCGGCAGCGCAAACAGCAGTGGCCCGTCGGTGACGGTCGCGACGAACGTGTCGGCGATTCCCACGCGCTCAGGCGTTCTCGGCCGCGAGCGCCTGCACAGGGGCGAGCAGCTCAGCCTCGGTCACCGGCTGCACGAAGCGGGCAGCAACGCGACCCCGCCGATCCAGGATCAGCGTCGTCGGCGGCGACTGCGGGGCCGAGCCGCGGAACTTCAGCAGCAGCGACCCTGCCTCGTCGTACAGCGATGGGTAGGCGACCCCCTTGGCCCGCTGGTAGGCCCGCGCGGCCGAATCGTCGTCCTTGAGGTCGACGCCGACGAAGGCGACACCGAGCTGCCTGGTCTGCGCGTAGACAGCGTTGAGGTTGCGGGCCTCGGCCCGGCATGGGGCGCACCAGGAGGCCCAGAAGTTCAGTACGACAACCTGCCCACGCAGCGACGCGACGTCGAGCTGCGCGCCGGCGAGGGTCATGCCGGCGAGCTCCGGTGCCGCCTTCCGGGACGCCGCCGGGAATACCCCGCTGTCGAGACCACCGACGCCTTTGAGCTGGGGGCTCGACGCCGCGTTGGTGTTGGTCCCGGTCGATCCCGTGCACGCCGACGTCGCGAGGACGGCTGCGAACAGCAGGCCCGTCGCGGCGACGGGCGAACGGGTCAAGCGGGGCATCGGGAGAGGCCTGACGTCGGCGGGGCGGGGCCCCTTCAGTGTGGGTCATCGACGGGGCCGCCGCCTACCGGGTCCGGTCCGCCACCGGGCCCCCGGTGGCCGTGGCGACGGGTCGATGGCCCGCCGAGGTGGGCGCACCAGCACGCCCATGATCTACCGGACGGAGGGCGGTCGGGACGCCTGCCGAGCAGCCGACTCAGGCCCCCTTGCCGGCTCGGCGACCGGCCGCACCGGCCGGTTCACGGTAGGTCACCGTGACGAGCCGGTCGTCGTCCCAGCTCAGCGAGGTGAGCGAGGCGAGCCCGCACTGCCGGCGGTCGGGACGGTGCCAGAGCCGACGCCCCTCGACCGAACGGCGGACGATCCAGATCGGCAACTGATGGCTGACGCAGACCGCCTCGTGACCGAGCACCCGGTCACGCACCTCGGTCGCGGCGGCCAGCATCCGGGCGGCCACCTCGACATACGCCTCCCCCCACGACGGTGTGATGGGATCCCACAGGTGCCGCCAGTTGGCCGGGTTCTTCAGCACCCCGTCGCCGACCCCGACCCGGGTGCCCTCGAACACGTTCCCGCTCTCGATCAGCCGCTCGTCGGTGGTGACTGAGAGCCCGAAGACGGCGCCGATCGGGGCGGCCGTCTCCTGGGCCCGCTGCAGCGGCGAGGCGACCACCTCGGCGACGTCACGACCGCGCAGCACCTCGGCCGCGTCGCGGGCCATTCGCAGGCCGTCCTCGGACAGTCCGAAGCCGGGCAACCGACCGTAGAGCACCTTGTCTGGGTTGAAGACCTCACCGTGCCGCAGCAGGTGGACGGTGGTCCTCATGCCCGGTCCACCGCGGTTGCCGGGACGACAATGTCCGGGGCGCGTACCGCCGCAGCGGCGTGCGCGGCCGCGGGCAGCGCGGCCGCGACCCGGTCGAGGGCCGCATCGTCGTGGGCGGCGCTGACGAACCATGCTTCGTACGCCGACGGCGGCAGATAGACCCCCTGGCTCAGCATGCTGTGGAAGAAGGCCGTGTAGCGCCCGGTGGCCTGCCGGGTCGCGGTCGCATAGTCCACGACGGCGTGGTCGCAGAAGAACACGCTGAACAAACTGCCGGCGGTATTGACGCGGTGCGCGACGCCAGCGGCCGAGAGCGCCTCACTGGTCAGCCGGGCGATAGTCGCCGCGGTCGCATCGACGTGCTGGTAGACCTCCGGCGTGCAGTGCCGCAGCGTGGTGAGCCCGGCGGCAACCGCGATCGGATTGCCCGACAACGTTCCGGCCTGGTAGACCGGCCCGGCCGGGGCGAGATGTCCCATCACGTCGGCCCGGCCACCGAACGCCGCGGCCGGCAACCCACCGCCCATCACCTTGCCGAAGGTCAAGAGGTCGGCTTCGACCCCCTCCAGACCGAACCAACCTGCCCGCGACACCCGGAACCCGGTCATCACCTCGTCGGAGATCAGCAACGCGCCGTACGCCGTACAAAGATCCCGGAGGCCCTGCGAGAAGCCGGGTAACGGCGGGACGACGCCCATGTTGGCAGCGGCCGCTTCGGTGATGACGCAGGCGATCTCGTCGCCGACCTCCTCGAAGGCCATCTGCAACGCGGTGAGGTCGTTGTAAGGCAGCACGATCGTGTCGGCCGCCGAGGCCCCGGTGACGCCAGGCGTGTCGGGCAGCCCGAACGTGACGACGCCGGAGCCGGCGCTCGCGAGCAGTGCGTCGACATGGCCGTGATAGCAGCCGGCGAACTTGACCACCTTGCTCCGCCCGGTGAAGCCGCGGGCCAGCCGGACCGCGCTCATGGTGGCCTCGGTGCCGGAGTTGACCAGGCGCACCTGCTCGACGGGGGCAACTCGTGCGACGAGCTCCTCGGCGAGATCCACCTCCCCGGGCGAGGGCGTGCCGTACGACGTCCCGCGGGTGGCCGCGGTCTGCAAGGCCTCGACCACCGCCGGGTGGGCGTGCCCCAGGATCATCGGCCCCCACGAGCAGACGAGGTCAACATAGTCCCGGCCGTCGGCGTCGGTGAGGTAGGGACCAGTGCCGCTCACCATGAAGCGCGGGGTGCCGCCGACAGCGCGGAAGGCCCGTACCGGCGAGTTGACCCCACCGGGAATCACGGCTTGCGCCCGGTCGAACAGTGCCTCAGAGGCGGGCGCGCCGTAGGGATAGCTCATGGTGGTATCCAACCGCCTGCGGGGCCAGGCGGCAGGATGGGGGGG
>JAYUMN010000453.1:0-3682 GCA_043762595.1 Frankiales bacterium | reverse complement strand
CGTGGCTCCGCCGAGGCGCAGCGCCGCGACGTGCTCCCGCACATCACCCTGCAGCGCCAGCACACCGATGCGCGGTGCCAGCGGCTCGGGCATCAGCAGCCGGTCCGACTCACCAACCGCGTTGCGCGAGCAGGTCACCCGCGCCGAGGCTGTCGACGGCGATGCCGACCATCGCTTCACCGAGGCCGCGGCTGACCTTCGCGATCCGGTCGGCGTCGGTGAAGAACGCGGTTGCCTCGACGCAGGCCCGGGCCCGCTGCTCGGGGTCGCCGGACTTGAAGATGCCCGAACCGATGAAGACGCCGTCGGCGCCAAGCTGCATCATCATCGCCGCGTCGGCCGGCGTCGCAACGCCACCCGCGGTGAACAGCACGACCGGCAACCGGCCCAGCTCGGCGGTCAGTCGCACCAGCTCGATCGGGGCCTGCAGCTCCTTGGCCGCGCCGTAGAGCTCACTCGCATCCATCACCGTGAGCCGCTTGATCTGGCCGAGGATGGTCCGGATGTGGGTGGTGGCCTGGGACACGTCGCCGGTGCCCGCCTCACCCTTGGAGCGAATCATCGCCGCGCCCTCGGAGATCCGCCGCAGCGCCTCCCCGAGGTTGGTCGCACCGCACACGAACGGCACGGTAAAGGCGCGCTTGTCGATGTGGTGGGCGTAGTCGGCGGGCGTGAGCACCTCAGACTCGTCGATGTAGTCGACACCGATGGCCTGCAGCACCTGGGCCTCGACGAAGTGCCCGATCCGAGCCTTGGCCATCACCGGGATGGTTACCTCGGCCTGAATCCCGTCAATCATGTCTGGGTCGCTCATCCGGGCCACCCCGCCATCACGGCGGATATCTGCCGGAACCCGTTCGAGCGCCATCACGGCGACCGCGCCGGCATCCTCGGCGATCCGGGCCTGTTGCGCGTCAACGACGTCCATGATGACGCCGCCTTTGAGTTGCTCGGCCATCCCGTGCTTGATCAGCGGGGTGCCGGTGGTCTGCGCAGGGGTCTCGGCCATCTGCTCATCTTAGATCAGCTGAACGTCAACGGCCTGCCGGACGGGACCAACAGGATCCAGGTCCGGCCGGGCCGGAGCGGCACGTCCCGGCGCCCGGTCGTGACGAGGCGGGTTGGCCCGAAACCCTCCCGCAGCCAGCGCGACTCGACCCGCAGGCCGTCGCGCAGCACGACGGCCCGGCCCCCGCCGGTGGTCACGGTGTACGGCGTGCCGTTGCCCAGGACGTCGACGTACCTGCTGCTTCGTTCGGTGACGAACTGCACCACGATGTTGTTCGGGGCGACGCCCTGCATGCGGCGCCCGTCCTGGTAGATCGCGTAGGTGTGGGACGGCGCGTCGTAGACCAGCCGCACGGTGCTGCCGGCCGCGTAGCTCGCCGTAGCCGCCACGGTGACCGGCCCCTCCGACGGGGCGGCGGCGAAGCGCAGGCCGATGTCGCGCGGCGCGCTCGCCGACGGCCGCGCGGCGGCCAGGGCCCCCGGGGAGCTGAAGAAGTTGTTGGCGTCGGCCCGGTGCTCACCGATCCGGTAGGCCCCGGGCAGCACGTCGTAGGACGCGTCGAGCACCCAGCCGGACCGCTCGGCCCGATGGAAGGTCTCCTTCACGCCGCGGTTGCCGCCGGAGAAACCGACCGCGAGCTGACCGAACGCGCGGAGCAGATCGATGTCACTCTCACGGACCGACCGGATCGGCCCGACCTCACCCTGGCTCTGGTCGTCGAACACGGCCAGCAACCTGGTCGAACCGCCCTCCATCAGCTCCTGGTAGACGAGTGCGGCGCGGTCCAAACCCCGCTGGTAGGGCCGGGCCAGCGTTTCGTTGTCGACCTTGATGGCCACCACCGGGCCGGTCCGTTTCGGGCCGGCACCGGTCAGCGGGTCGACGGTGGCGAAGGGGTCGACAGGGGCCGCTGGGGGCTTGGCAACCGACGCCTTGGTCGGCGCCGTGGAGCTGACGGTGGGGGCGGGGACGGCCCGGTGGGTCGGTGATGAGGAGCATCCGGCCAGGGCGGCGGCGAGCAGAAGCAGGGGTACGAGGGGCCGGTTCACTCTCGCACCGTACGTCGGGACAGCGCTCAGCCCTTGGGCGGCAGCACGGTGTCGTCGATGTCGAAGTAGGTCGGCATCGCCCGGCGACCGGCCAGTCGCAAGGCCCGGGGCAGCCGGCGCCGGCGCAACCCGCGGGTATCGGTCACCGCCGTGTTGTGGAACGACCGGGCCAGGCCGACCCGGGTCGAGGCGGTCTCCAGCTCGGTCAGCGAGGTGTAGTCCGGAACCAGCGCGGCGGCGGCTTTGAGCGCGCGGGACAGGTCGTTCTCGACCGCCTCGCGACCGGCCGGCCCGGCGTCCAGCGACGCGGTGGCCGCCGCGTCGAGGGCGCGCGCCGCCGGCCCCGCCGGCAGCTGGCTGCGCAAAGCCCGGGCGGCCGCGGCCCGGCGGACGAGCTGGGCGTCCAGCGCAGCCCAGGCGGCGTCGACGCGGGCGTGCATCCGGTCGAGCCGGCCGGCGGTCCAGGTGACGTAGGAGGCGAGCAGCACGACCGTCGCGACGACCGCGACGACGAGCGTCACGCGGGCCGGGCCGTCACGGCGCGACGCGCTCGCGGACCACGGCCAGCCAGCGGCGAAGGGTCTCCGAGACCCTTCCGGGATCATCGTCCTGGCCCTCGTCGTCGACGTCGGGTTCGTCGGCGAGCTCGTCGAGGCCGACGGCGCCCAGTCGCGGCGCGACCGTCTCGTAGACCTCGACGATCTGCCGCGTCACCGTCGACCAGTCGTAGGCCGTAACGGCCCGCCGGCCCTGCCTGGCCAGCTCGGCCCGGCGGACCGGGTCGCCGAGCAGGGCCGCGAGCGCTGTCGCGAGCGCCTCGGCATCGCCAACTGGCACCAGGACTCCGGCGCGGCCGTCCTCAAGCACCCGGCGGAATGCCTCAAGGTCGGCCGCGACCACCGGCGTGCCGGTGGCCATCGCCTCGATCAGCACGATCCCAAAGCTCTCGCCGTAGGTGTTGGGTGCGCAGTAGACCGCACCGCTGGCGTAGACCCGTGGCTTGTCGGCGTCGCTGACCAGGCCGAGCAACTCAACATGCCCGCGCAGCGTGGATGGCACCGGTACCTCACCCGGGTCGCCCGGTCCGGCGATCAGCAGCCGGACCCGGGGAATGAGCGCGACCAGATGCGGGAGAGCGGCGAGCAGCACCGCGAGGCCTTTGCGTTCCTCGTCGATCCGGCCGAGGAAGACGACCGTCGGCCGGTCCGGCTGGTCGGGCAGCGGCTCGGCGCCCTCGAACCGGGCGATCGACACGCCGTTGGGGATGAGCACCGCGTCGGCCCCCAGGTGCTCGACGACGACCCGTCGGGCGGCTGGCGACACCGCGATCCGGCCGGTGATCTTCTCCAGGCCCGGCTGCAGGGTGGTCCCGAAGACCTGCAGGGCGCGGCTGCGGGCGGTGGCGGTGTGGAAGGTCGCGACCATCGGCCCGCGGGCGGCGAAGCAGGCCAGCATCGACAGCGACGGCACGGTCGGCTCGTGCAGGTGCAGCACGTCGAACCGGCCGCGCCGCAGCCACCGGCGAGTCCGGGTGAGCGACACCGGTCCGAACGCCAGCCGGGCCACCGAACCGTTGTAGGGCACCGGCACGGCGCGGCCAGCCGGCACGACATAGCTTGGCAGG
>JAYUMN010000452.1:0-2276 GCA_043762595.1 Frankiales bacterium | reverse complement strand
AGGTATCTGCGCAGCCCTGACTGCAGAAGAAGAGGTCCTGCCGGCCGTGGACGGCATGGCCGGCAACAGAATCTGGATATACCGCCATCTCGCACACCGGGTCGGTCACCTGCGCGCCGCCGGCGTGCGGTTCCTGCCCGCCGCCATCGTGGCCGGCCGTCGTGTAGCGGGTCGGCTCCTTCAGAAATTTATCCTTACAGCGGTCAGCACAGAAATACACGGTGTGCCCGTCGTGCTGGCTGGTTGCGCCAGGGTTGTCCCGCTCGACCTGCATGCCGCAGACGGGATCTTTCGCGTATTGCCCACCTCCGCCGAGCTTTGCACGGTTCCGGTACGCCCAGTAGACCAGCGCCGCCACCCCCAGGAAGGCGATGTTGAGAAAGGTCCTGTAGTTCCATTCGAAACGGGTGGGGGCGATCTCGGTACGCCGGGTGGGGAAGGCGATGCCGACGGCGCGGAACAACAGGTCCACCACCAGACCCGCCGCGCTCATGACTGCCCAGAAGGAGAAGAACAACCGCAACGCAAGGGCTCGGCCGTAGAACTTGCCATAGATGACGATCAGCGGAACAGCGATGAGATCGGCGAAGATGAACGCAACGGTTCCGCCAAAGCTGATGCCGCCCTGGTAGAGCGCTGCCGCAAGCGGCACGTTGCCGATCGAGCAGACAAAGCTGATGAAGGCGATGAAGGGACCGACGACGACGTTCTCGACGTCGGTCAGGACCCCGTGGCCGGACAGGAACACCGCCGAGAACACACTGGCGGGCACGGCCATCGCGATGAAACCGGCCACCAGGTCGCCGGTGACGAGCTCGCGGCGCAACATCGTCAGATCCGAGATGGTGTACGACGCCGCATCGGCCCAACCGGCCCGGCTGCGCAACCGCTCCCGAAACGGCCTGCCCTGTTGGGCTTCGGAGCTGCCCAAGTCGCCGTGCCCCTCGTGCCCGGCCGGGCCGCCCGAGTGACCGGCGTTGAGTCGCTCACGGGCTGCCGCGAGTTGTTTCGCAGGGAAAATCCGCGGGGCGAGCAGCGTGAACAGCACGATCATCATTGCGCCACCGACGAACTCCGCGGCCGCGAACTGCCAGCCCATCAGCAGCCACAAGATGATGCCGAGCTCCAACACCAGGTTGGTGCTGGCAAACATGAAGACCATGGCGCTTGTGAAGTCTGCGCCGCGCTGGAACAGCGACTTGGCCAGGGCGCTGGCCGCGTGCGAGCACGACGAACTCGCAGCGTCGAGCAGCGAGGTCTTGACAATGGTGCGTGGGCGGTGATCGCCCATCGCCTGCTGCATCTGCGCGCGCGAGACGAACGACTGCACCGCTCCCGACAGCGTGAACCCCAGGACGAGCGCCCAGAGCGTCTGCCAGAACATGAAAAAGCCCTCGGTCAAACCGTCGCCGATAACGTTCAGCAGTGTCATCGCCCTGCCCCGTTCGCACGGCGGGTGTTGCGCGCGGCGCGCCGGGCCCGGGCCAGCGACTGCACCTCCCGCCAGACGAAACGCCACCGGCCAGCGGGCCCGGTGTCGCAGCCGGGGATGGCCGGGTCCAGGTCGCAGGCCCGCTTAGGCCTGCGCTTCACGAACGCACCAACCGGGCGATCGCGGCGGAGGCTTCCTCGAGCTTGGCGTCCTTCTCGGCACCGCCGGCCTCGACGGCGTGGACGAGACAGTGCGCAAGATGCTCGTCGAGCAGCGCAAGGGCGACTGCCTGCAGGGCCTTGGTCGCCGCCGACACCTGGGTCAACACATCGATGCAGTACTTGTCCTGCTCGATCATGCCCGCGATGCCCCGCACCTGGCCCTCGATCCGGGCCAGCCGCTTGAGGTGGGCAGCCCGGTGCACGCTGTATCCCCGCGCTGGATCGTCGCTGCCAAGCAACGGTGCACTCCAGGCCATCTGAGCTCCTCGGGTCTCGGTGCTGAAATGATACCCCCTAGGGGTACATCGACACCTCAGGCATCCGACCCGCTCCTCACGGCGAAAGGCCCGCAGCGCTCACATCTCGGCGGTATCGCCGTCGAATCGGGAGCTGATCGCGCGTCGCTCTCCTACTACGTCAGCAACAAGGGGAGCTGATTCACGACGCCTACCGAGAACAGCCAGTGGCAAGGTCCAGAAGCTGGGCTTGCCCGAGACGTCGGTCGACAGCTCACCGACCAAACGCTGCCGCAGCCGTTCGGCCCGGTCAGGTGATGGTGAGACCGCCGTCGACGACAAGGGTCTGCCCCGTCACGAACGAGCCTGCGTCACTCGCCAGGAACA
>JAYUMN010000451.1:0-6945 GCA_043762595.1 Frankiales bacterium | reverse complement strand
CTCGACCGGTCCCAGGAGGATTGCTGATGGTGGACTACGAAATCTTCGAGTTGGGCGACGTCCGACTCAGCACCGGGCAGACCTTGCGCGCGGCAAAGCTTGCGTACAAGACCTACGGGACGCTGAACGGGGACAAGTCGAATGCGATCGTCTACCCGACCTGGTATTCGGGCCAGCACTACGATAACGAGTGGCTCATCGGGGAGGGCATGGCCCTCGACCCGTCGAAGTACTTCATTATTGTCCCGAACATGTTGGGCAATGGGTTGTCATCCTCGCCGAGCAACACCCCGGCGCCCCATGCCGGCGCACGGTTTCCCAACGTCACGTTCTACGACCAGGTCGAGCAGCAGCACCGGCTGGTCACCGAGCTTTTCGGGATCGAAACGCTCGTGCTCGTCACCGGCTGGTCAATGGGCGCGGGGCAGACCTACCAATGGGCGGTCAGCTACCCGGACATGGTGCAGCGTGCGCTGCCCTTCTGTGGCTCGTCGAAGACCGCCGAGCACAATATCGTGTTCCTTGAGGCGGTCAAGTACGCGATCATGACTGACGCAGCATGGCAGGACGGCATGTATGCCAGTCAGCCCGTCAAGGGTCTGCGTGCGGTCGGCCGGGTCTATGCCGGGTGGGGGTTTTCACAGGCCTTCTATTGGCAGCAGCTGTACAAGAAGAGCCCGTTCGACTACGCCACGCTCGAGGACTTCCTCGTCGGTTTCTGGGAGGGGTTCTTCCTCGCCAAGGACGCCAATAACCTGCTGGCGATGGCGTGGACATGGCAGAACGGCGACGTCGGTCAGACCCCTGGCTTTGACGGGGACCATCAGCGCGCCCTCGCCTCCATCAAGGCGAAGACGCTCGTGATGCCGGCACAGAAAGACCTCTACTTCCCCCCCGAGGACGAGGAATACGCCGTGTCCCACATCCCGGCTGCCGAACTTCGGGTGATCCCCGGGGTGTGGGGGCACTTCGCCGGCGGCGGTGTGAACCCCGTCGACACGAAGTTCATCAACGACGCCCTTCTCGAGCTCCTCGCAACCTAGCCCCGGCGTTTCAGTAGAGCCCTTTGCCGAGGTCAGATAATCATGGTTGCGGCGCCGACGATGTCAGGGCAGCAGTGAGAACCGGCGCTGGGTCCGGTGTCTCCGTGATCTTCGTTGGTGTGGTCTGGGGTGGCGGTGGTGCTGGCGATCAGGCCGGGAGTGGAATCTGCCGTAGGCGGGTGAACGCGCGGGCCAGCACGAGTGCCCAGGGCCAGTGCTCGGCGGTTGCGCCTCCGGCAGGGGTGTGCCTCGTTGCGTGTTGCTCTGCGAGAAAGAGCGACTATGACGTAGCGGCGTTCTCCTTCGTGGCTGCGCCGGCGGCCTGGTAGCTCTCACGTCGGGGGTCGACGAAGCCGTGTCCGGTGCCGGGGTACTCGATGAGCTCGTGGGTGACCTCGGAGTTCACCGGACAGCCGGACGAGGGTCAGGCCCTCGCCGGATATCACCGCGATGTGCACGGCTCGCCCCCCGGCCGTGAGCAGCTCCCCGACATCGGCTCGAGTTCAGGCAGACTTCCGAATCGGAAGGCGGCCGCTCTGCTTGAGGCAAACAGGTCATTGCCCTCGGACGGGGGCGAGTCGAGACCCGTCCAGGCCGGCGCGTCAAGGCTCGTCGACCAGCTCGTCGAAGGACAGCCCGCTCGACCCCTCGCCGCGCCCCGTCTGCCGGCGTATTCGCTGCCAGACATAGACCCGCCCGTCGGTCCACCGAGTCCGCTGGAACGCCTGGAAGAGGCGGGCTCCGGCGCGCGGCACCTCTTCCTCGTTGACGAAGTACGTCTGGGCGGAAGGCAGGTCGAGGCCCTGTCGCATCAGCACCGTGCGGGGCTGGACCTTCGCGGGCGGGTTGGTGTCGCCGTCGAGGATCCGTGGCATGGCGGCGCGCTGCAGCTGGATCTCGCGGTTGCTGCCGTCGACATGGACCGGCAGGAACGGGATCCAGTTCTCCGGGACGCTGCTCATCACCTGGTAGCGAATCGGCGCGGCGGCTGGCGGGGGCGGCGGGCCGGCGGCCACCTGAGCCTGCAGGAAGGCGTGCAACAACCGCGCCTGCTCAAGGCCCCGGCCGGTGTCACCCGTGGCAAGTGGCACCCCCGTCTCGACGCCCCACACCATGTTGGCGACCTCGTCGCGGATCAGCATGACGTCCTCGGTCGGCGGACCCTGGTCGATCTTGGCCACCGTCGGCAGCAACAGCAGGCTCGGGTCGGCCGGGGCGTCCGCGATGCCCCGCACGTTGATGGTGAACATGCTCCAGCGCTGCCAGGCCGCGTCGGCTCCGGCGTCGGCCGCCTCGATCCACTGCCGCTCGCCGAAGACGTTGGTCACCGCAACCCCACGGACGGTCGCAACCGTGCCACTGGGCAGGGTGTAGGGGATGACGAACCAGTCGTTGGAGTAGACGAGGGCGAACTCCAAGAACATCAGCTTGGCCAGGTCGGTGGTGCTCGCGTCCACGTTGCCGTAGTTGGTCTGCTGGTCCTCGAACGTCCACCAGCGGGTGTTGGGCATGCCGGCGAACGACACCGGCACCGGGATCGTCGTACGGACGTCCTGCGCGCGCGGGTCGGGTGGCGTCGTGCCGATGACTGGGCCGAGTGTCGTTGCGGTGCCGTCGATGTCGAGGCTGTACCAGTCGAGCCGGCCTTGGCCGTAGTCGTCGGCGACGTATACCTTTTCGGTGCCGTCCGTCTGTGGCGCCGACGTCCCGAACTGGTAGTCCAGCTGACCAGGGTTCCAGGCGTTTTCGCCGTCCGGCGGGGGCTGCAGGACCAGCCGTTGGTACCAGGCGAGGAACTTGATGGCCGCCGCGTCGATCGCCAGATGCTCGCCCGACGTGATGCCGGCGACGCCGTCGTACGCGTGATGGCCGGCGTCTGCGACGAGGTAGCCGTAAAGCAGCTGCCCGTCCATCGCTCTCCCGGCAAGCGCCGCGAGCAGCTCCCAGACCTGCGGATCGGCGCACAGGACAGCGTCGTTCGGGTCGGTCGGGTCAGGCGTATGGATCGGGAAGTGGTCGATGAACGCCTGACGGTGACTGCCAATCGCGAAGGTCAGTGCCAGCCACTCCCGACCCATGGCGAGCCGCAGGTCCACGGACATCGGTTGTCCCGCAACGGTCATCGCCAGTGGTCGTCGTTCGACGGTGGCCTCCAGGGGCACGTCGTACGTCAATGGCTCGACCGGTGACGTCCCAGCGCGGTATGTCGTCAGCCTGGTCGTGTCCACGCGGACCTTGGCGAAGACCGGGGACCCGGCGTCACTGCCGCGGAACTCGCCCATCTGCCACTGCTTGGTCAGCATCCAGAGGGCGTCGCGGACCTCGGCCTTGAGTGCCCGGTCGAAGGCCTGGGTGCGCGGCCGACCCTCGAGCCGGTTCCAGATCGTGACGGAAGGGAACAGCCTGCGCTGGAGGGCGCCGGCGATGTCGACGACTCGAACGTTGCTAGCCACGTGCGATCACCTCCTTGGTCAGGAGCACGCTGCTCGAGACGGCCATCGCGGTGGTGATGGAGATGCCGTGCAGCGTGACGGCCATGATCGTGGCGGGCAAGAGACCGGCGTACGCCGCGGGGTCGAGCTGGGCCGGCTCCAGGGCCCGCTTCTTGGCCAGGTCGAGCGTCTCGTTGAGGGCGCCGACGAGGTCCTGCCAGTGCCAAGCCCCGTCGGCGGTGGCGGGAGTGACGACGAGGATCGTCTGCGGTGGCTCGTTGTCCGGCCGGTCGAAGTTCAGGGTGAGGCCGGTCTCCAGGCTGGTGCCGGGCACGACCTCGGTCCACTCGTCGAGCAGCAGGCCGCATTGGTGCGCGTTGGGGTCGAAGGCGGCCGCGTAGTGCGCGGTGTAGAGCAGCCGGTCGCTCTGCGGCGCCTTGTCGTCCGGGAACTGCAGCGCCAGCCAGGGCTCGCCGGAGGTGTAGGGCAGCTGAGCCGGCGTCAGCTCCGGCGCGGTGCGGCCGAACGCCTCGACGAGCGTGCCAGCCAGCTCGAAGACGCGCATCGCGGGCCGGACCCGGGCGGTGCCGGCCAGCCATTCCGGCACGGGACGGTCGATGCCGGCCGTCGTGGTCAGGTAGCTCAGCAGCGGACCACCCGGGACCGCGTCGGACAGGGAGCTGGCCCAGGGCGTCCCCTGCTCGACCGCGAGCGTGAACTCGGGGATGAGCTCGAACGAGTCACCCAGCAAAGCCTTCGCACCGGCTCGCAGCGCAGTGACTTTCGCCGCCGGCGTGCTCGCAGTGTCGTGCGCGTCAAGCTGGGCCTGCGCCGCGGTGCGCCGCGCGTCCACCGCGGTCTGCTGGACCGTGAGGGCGGTCTGCAGGTCTTCGACGAAGGCCACCGAGCGGTCGCCGAACACCTCCACATCCCACGGATCTGCATCCCAGGCCGAGATCGGCATCAAGGCCTGCACGGCGGCGAGGGCGGCCGAGAAGGTGGGCAACGATGTGGTCCCGAGAGCGGCGAACGCGTTGCGCCGGTTGACGAACGCGGTCCGCATGGTGTCGATGTCGCTGCGCAGGGTCGACGCAAGCGGGGGCAGCGGCTCGAGGGTCGTGGTGATGAGCGCCTCGATGCTCTGCAGTGTCGAGAACCGGACGTCCTCCGTCGTACTCGCCGGGAGGACGTCGTACGCCGCGATCTGGGTCGCGTAGTCGGAAAGCCTTGCGTCCCAACGGTCGACCAACGTCTGCACCGAGGCCAGCAGTCCGGCCAGGTTGGCCCGGCGCCATTCGTAGGCGAAGCCCCAGCCGGCCTGAGGCAGGCCGAAGCGCGCGGCGCGCTCGAGCAGGTCCTCGGCCCCGGTGGCGAAGGTGTCCAGCCCGGCGATGATCGCCGCGCGGTTCGTGACGGTGTCGCCCAGTAGCGGCGCGAGCGTGGCGAGGTACGACGCGATGTCGGTGCTGAGCGTGTCGAGCACGGCCTTGGGCCCGGAGACCCGGGCCGGGTTGGCGAACACGTCGTCGTTCTGGGCGGTCGTGGCCTGGTTGCTCAGCGCTGCGTCGGTGGCCCTCAACGGGCGGGCCCGCTCGACCATCCGGCGCAGCTGCCGGATCAGCGCCGAGACCTCGAAGATGCTCACCTTGCCGGCCGGTGCGGTCTGGTAGCGGATCTGCAGGTCGGCGTCGGCGCGCGGTGCCGAGACGGCGAGGACCCGGCGCAGGATGCGGTCGTCCAGTTCCGTCATCGCCTGCACGTCGTCCGGCTTGACCAGTGCCACCAGGTCCCGGGGTGAGAGGTCCAGGTCCTGCAGCGTCACGTCCTGCGTCCGGCTGCCCCCGCCGACCGGGTCGGTCCAGGCGACCGTCGCGCCGATCTGGTCCAAGGCCGGCAGGAGGCTCCCCAGCCAGGCGTCGAGCGCTGGCTCGGCCACGGCGCGGGGGGTGGCGCCGGCCGGAGCGGTGAGCCCAGGCTTCAGGTGGATGGCCACGCGGTGGGTCAGACCCACGCCCACCGAAGGCGTCTGTACGACATCCGGATCCGGTGGGAAGGTTGCCTGGCTGTAAGCGTCGACGGTTGCCGCCGAGCGCTCGAAGTTGCCCTGCACCGCCTGGTGGACGCTCTCGGCCAGCGCGAGGTCGGCGATGGCGTCGTACACGTCGAGGATGCCGTTGGCTTCGGCGTTGATCGCGTCGGCCTGCGGGCCCGTCGCGGTCGGTAGTCCGGCCGTCCCGAAGGGGTACGTCGTGAGGCCGCTCGACCGGATCTGTTCGGCGAGCTTGCGACCGTCGAGGACATTGCGCGCCTCGATCGCCTCGATCGGCACGTCCGGTGGTGTCGCGGTCGTGGCCAGCGAGTCGGCGACGAGCGAAAACTCCTTGCGCAACGGGTAGATGAATTGGTCGACCTCGGCCAGGCCGTGGTCGTCGTGCAGGCCACGTTCGAACTGGTAGCCCAGCAGCGCTCCGATGCTCTGGCCGTTGCGCACACCCTCGAGAACGGCGAGGGCGGCGCGGACCCGGTCGGAGGACAGGTTCACCGACATGGTGTCGGGGTTGGCCTCGCTCGCGTTCGCAAGGTAGCCGCTACGCAGGACGGCCGCGGTTCGTGCGTGGGGGAGCGAGGGCGCGTGGATGTAGCCGCCGTTCGCGGGGTCGTGCTGCAACGGTGTCGTGTCGGCGAACGTCGCGGCGACATCATCGGGCACCTGCGCGGGTACGAGTGCGGTCTTGTCCGGGCGCAGGTCCTCGACCCAGGCGTACGCGCCGAGGTAGGTGCCGCCGCTCCCCGCACTGCGCTGGCCGTCGCCGCCGTCCGCGTTTGCTGGGTCGCGGTCCCCGTTGCCGTTGCCGTCGGAGGCGCGGCGCATGGCCTGCAGCTGGAAGCTGACCAGCCCGAGCAGCCAGGCGTCGAACCGGTAGCTGCAGACGTCGATGTGTTCGGCGAACGCGCGTTCCAATGCGGCAGTGGGGGTTTGGGCGAGGACGTTCAGGGCGTCGAGCTGGTCGGCCAGCGACGCGGCCTCGGGCAAGTGGAGGTGTTGGGTGATGTAGTCGCTCACCAGCAGCCCGGCGCTGCCGGTGATCCGCGGCTCGGTCTTGTACAGCGCGGCGTAGCGGCTCTCGCTGACCGGTGCCGAGGGATCGACGTGGATGAACGGCGGCTCCGGCTTCATCGCCAGGAGCTCGGGCACGGTCAGGAAGGACGCCGACTTGTGCAGCTCGTAGCTCGAGTCGTAGTAGCCGAGCAGCACGGCGTGCCGCAACATCAGGTAGAGCAACGCTTGTGGGGAGGCGTCCGCGGTGAACCCCAGCTCACCGGTCACGGCGTCAAACGAGGTTGCCGCGGCGTCCGCCAGCCATTGGATGTAGTTGCGCCCGTCGGGGGTGTAGGCGCGGACCGGGCTGCTCTCCGACAGCGGCCGGTCGTCGACCAGCTGGTCGATCAGCCCGGAGTCGGTGAGGAAC
>JAYUMN010000450.1:0-3574 GCA_043762595.1 Frankiales bacterium | reverse complement strand
CTCGGCTGGTCGCTGTGGCGCCGGCGCCACCAAGCCCGCGCCCGCCGATTCCACTACGCCGCCCACGGCGCCTCACCATAAGTGCGGCTGTAGTACTAGTCGGCGAACGGTTTCAACGGGCACTCCGGTCCGACGGCGGCCGTGGTGGCGACACCATGACAGGAGACTTGTCATCGGCGTCGATACCTCAGCGAGGTCGGTCGGATACACGAGAGGGTGCAAGTCCCCAGCGGGCCTGGCAGGGCTACGCAATCTCAGTCGTGGAACCGGGCCGGTTCCACGACTGCGATGCAGCGCCAGTGCCCCCGTCGACGCCGGCTCAGCGCGTCGCGCGGGCCGCAGTTCCTCCGCGAAAGTGGTGTGCGGCCTGGCTGAGAGCGACACGCCGCCCGGCCGAGGTGGGGGATGAGGTCGGCGATTGCCGAATATCCATCAACCCATGCCCACCGACTTTATTGGACATAGTCGGCGATGGTTACGGACCGAGTCTCGACCTGGCCAGTCCAGCGTCCAGCGCGGATCTGGAAACAGACGCCCGTGGATCGCGCCCGGGCCCCCCGCGCGCCGCCGAGGACCACATCGGCCCCTTTGGCCGAGCCCCTTTTCATTGCGAGCGCCCCGGTCGCACACTGCGAACTGCCCCGGTAGAACAGGCGGACGGCTAAGACCTGGCGCCCGATCTGCGACGGGACGGGCGGCACGGACATTTGCCCCCCCCGGAACAGCCACCCATGTCCCTGCGGCTTCTGACACACGCCTGTCCTCGGTGACGTTTGGGACCTCTGTCACGCCGGTGAAGGGCTTCGTCCCCTACCGCTGTCCGTCCTGGTGGCCGAGTCTCTCAAGTAGCGGGTGACGAGATGTCGAGCCAAGCCACCCCCGGCCCGCTTTGCTCGGCCTGTCGACCGGAGCCGATCCAGGTGTGTCAACGGTGACCCTCGACGCGTCCGCCGGAAAGGCAACAACATGTTGAAGTCGTCCGAACGGCTGTCGGACCTGGCCACTGGTAGGGAGGGAACGGCCCCTGTTCCTCAGCACCTGCTCCGGCAGTTCCCGACGTACGCTGCCGCCGAGCGTGTCGTGGATAGGCCTTCCGATAGAGGCTTTCCCGTTCGGCACTGCAGCATCGTGGGTACTCATTTGCGGACGGTGGAGCACGTCACCGGGAGGCTGACGAGCGGCGGTGCGGCGCTGGCCGGCGCGGCAGGCGGGGCCTGGTTCGGACTGCTCCTGGGCCTGTTGCTCGGGTTGTTCAGTAACGGCTCCGCGTGGTTCGCAGTATTGCTCGGCAGCACGGCGATCAGCGCGGCCTGGATGGCGGCTTTGGCCTTCGCAGCCCACCGGGCGACGCGGGGCCGTCGGGACTTCGAGAGCACGCGGGACCTCGAGGCCCAGCAGTACGCCGTCTACGTGGACCTCGCTTACGCGGACGACGCCATCCGGCAGGCCGGCCTCCTATGAACAGCCCCGGGCCAGCAAACCCGGCGCGCCGGAGGTCCCAGCGGCCTGTCGCAGCCGAACCTGCCCTCCAGATCGCAGGCCGGCGCCCGCGCGGGACGACCATCGGAAAACGTGGTGAGTCTCGTTCCAGGCCCGGATGTTACGGGCTGCGGCGTCCTCGCTGCAGCAGCCCGGCCACCACAAGCTTCCAGACCCAAGCCGATCGCGGACGAATGACGCCTACCGGAGATGAGATCTCATGAGCATCGGCACGCTGTTGATCGTTGCGGGAGCCCTCGCCTTGACCGGCCTGTTGGCCTGGTACTTCTTCGGCCCGAAAAAGACCCGCCTGGCCGTGGTGGCCGACGGTGTTCAGGTCATCACCGTGACCGTCAAGGGTGGCTATAGCCCGGATGTCATCCAAGTCGCCCCGGGCGTGCCTGTGCGGCTGCTGTTCGACCGTCAAGAGTCCGGTGACTGCTCCTCACGGGTGGTCTTCCCCGACTTCCAAGTGAATCAGGCGCTGCCGGCATTCGCGACGACTGCTGTGGACTTCCTGCCGGAGCAGGCCGGTGAATACGAGTTTGCCTGTGGGATGAACATGATCCGCGGTCGGCTGCGGGTGGTGCGGGACACCGCAGGTGCGGCGCCGGCCCCCAGCGCAGCCCTCGCCTCGCCGCCGGGCGTCGTTCACCATCACGGGTCGGCCGCGACGGGCCCGGGGGAGGCCGCGTCGAAGCCGGACAGCCGTGACCCGCTGGGTGCCGGCGCCGCCGCGCAGACCGCGGACGCGGAAGAGCGCGAGCGCAGCGCCGAGATCTCCGACCTGACCCGACGTGTCGTCTGGGGCGCGATTCTCACGGCGCCGGTGCTTTTCGCAGTGATGCTCGTCGAGTTCTTCGGCGTGACCTGGATGCCCGAAGTGTTGATGAACCGCTGGTTCCAGTTGGCGCTGATCACGCCGGTCATGCTTTACACCGGCTGGCCCATCCACCGCACTGGATGGCTCGCGTTGTCTCACCGCACGGCGGACATGAACTCCCTGATCACGCTCGGCACGATCGCAGCCTTCGGTTACAGCCTGGTGGTGACCTCCTTCCCAGGCGCGTTGCCCGCTGACGTCCGTGAGGTCTACTACGAGGCGGTCGGTGTGATCGTCACGCTGATCCTGCTCGGGCGGCTGTTCGAGACGAAGGCCAAGGCAGGTACTGGCGAGGCGATCCGGACGCTGATCGGGCTGCAGCCCCGCACCGCCCGCGTCATCCGCGACGGGGTGGAGTTCGAAGTGTCCATCGACGACGTCGCCCTCGGCGACGTCGTCGTGGTCCGTCCGGGCGAGAAGCTCCCCGTTGACGGGGAGGTCGTCGACGGCCGTTCACCGGTGGACGAGTCGATGGTCACCGGTGAGCCGATCCCGGTGATGAAGACCAAGGGGGACACGGTCATCGGGGCGACGATCAACCAGACCGGGTCGTTCCGGTACGTGGCAACCAGGGTCGGCGCGGACACCATGCTCGCGCAGATCATCAAGCTGGTCCGCCAGGCGCAGGGCTCCAAGGCCCCGATCCAGCGCTTGGCGGATCAGGTCTCCAGCTATTTCGTGCCTGCGGTGATCGCCCTCGCGATCTGGACCTTCGTCGTGTGGGCCTTGATCGGCCCGCCGCCGGCGTTGATCTTCGCTCTCGTCGCGGCAGTCTCCGTGCTGGTCATCGCCTGCCCCTGTGCCCTCGGCCTGGCGACCCCGCTGTCGATCACCGTCGGGACCGGGAAGGGCGCCACCGCTGGCATCCTCATCCGTTCGGCTGAGGCGCTGGAGACGGCGCACAAACTCGACACTGTCGTGCTCGACAAGACCGGAACCATCACCAAGGGCACTCCTGCCCTGACCGATGTCCTGCCCGCCGCGGGGTTCGCCGCCGAGGAAGTCCTCGCGCTGGTCGCCTCGGTCGAGCGCTTCTCCGAGCACCCCCTCGCCGCCGCGATCGTTGCCGGCGCCAAAGAACGCGAATTGCCCCTGGCAGACGCCGTCGCCTTCGACTCGATCACCGGGCAGGGCGTGCGTGCGCTTGTCCGCGGGCGGGAGGTTTTGGTGGGGAACAGGCGCCTGCTCATCGGGGCGGGGATCGACCCCGGC
>JAYUMN010000449.1:0-2413 GCA_043762595.1 Frankiales bacterium | reverse complement strand
TGCGTCATCCGCTCGCCGCACAAGTACAAAGACAGCCGCGAGCACTTCGAGATGCGGACGCACAAACGCCTCATCGACATTCTCGACCCCACGCCGAAGACCGTCGATTCGCTCATGCGACTCGATCTGCCGGCGGGCGTCGACATCGAGATCAAGCTCTAGGGGCCAGCTGACATGCCGACCAACCGCACCATCCAGGCCGTCCTGGGGGAGAAGCTGGGCATGACCCAGGTCTTCGACGCGAACAACCGGATCGTTCCGGTCACCGTCGTCAAGGCTGGGCCCTGCGTGGTGACCCAAATCCGGACGCCCGACAAGGACGGCTATTCCGCCGTCCAGATCGCCTACGGCGTGATCGATCCGCGCAAAGTGACCAAGCCTGAGGCTGGGCACTTCGCCAAGGCCGGTGTCCCGCCGCGCCGCTACCTCGTCGAGATCCGCACCGGCGACGCCTCCTCCTACACGGTCGGCCAGGAGATCACGGCTGGCCTGTTCGGAGAGTTGGGCGATCGGCAGGTCAAGATCGACGTCGTCGGTACGAGCAAGGGCAAGGGCTACGCCGGTGTCATGAAGCGACACAACTTCAAGGGTCTGGGTGCCGGCCACGGCGTCCACCGCGCGCACCGTAAGCCTGGCTCGATTGGCGCCTGCGCTACCCCTGGTCGGGTCTTCAAAGGCACCCGGATGGCGGGCCGGATGGGGCACGTCCGCACCACCACCATGAACCTCACTCTGCACGCGGTCGACCTGGAGAAGGGGATCATGCTCATCAAGGGCGCCGTCCCCGGCCCAACCGGTGGTCTCGTGCTCGTCCGCACCGCAGTCAAAAACGGCTTGGCGAAGGGCGGGGTGGCCAAGTGAGCGCGACCACTGAGGCGCCGTCGGCCTCCACTGTGTCGATCACCAAGCTGTCGATCGACGTCCGCAACCCCGCTGGCAACACTGGTCGCACCGTTGACCTGCCGGCCGAGGTGTTCGACGTCCAGGTCAACATCCCGTTGATCCATCAGGTCGTCGTGGCCCAACTTGCTGCGGCCCGGCAGGGCACGCACTCCACGAAGACCCGCGGCGAGGTGCGCGGCGGTGGTCGCAAGCCCTACCGCCAAAAGGGCACCGGTCGCGCCCGGCAGGGATCGACCAGGGCCCCGCAGTTCGTCGGCGGTGGCGTCGTACACGGTCCCAAGCCGCGCGACTATTCCCAGCGCACTCCAAAAAAGATGAAGGCTGCGGCGCTGCGCGGCGCCCTGTCTGACCGGGCTCGGCACGAGCGGATCCACGTCGTCGAGTCCTTCTCGGCCAGCGAGGCGCCTTCGACGAAGGCCGCACTGGGGCTGCTCACCGCGATCAGTACCCGCCGACATGTGCTGGTCGTCGCCGAGCGCACCGACCTGCTGACCTGGAAGTCGTTGCGCAACCACGAGAGCGTGCACCTGCTGGCCCCGGGTCAGCTCAACACCTACGACGTCCTCGTCAGCGACGACTTGGTCTTCACCGAGGGCGCTCTGCAGTCCTTCCTGGCCGGACCGCCCCGCGGTGTGTCCGCCAAAGCGGTAGGCCAGGCCGCCGATCTGAGCCTGCACGCAACCGACCGCGACGCGTCGACGGATGCGTCCGCCAGCACTGAGGAGGCCGCGCTGTGAGCGACCTGACCGACCCTCGCGACATCCTGCTCGCGCCGGTCATCTCGGAGAAGAGCTACGGCTTGCTCGAGGAGAACAAGTACACCTTCCTGGTCTCGCCGGACGCCAACAAGACGCAGATCAAGATTGCCGTCGAGAAGGTCTTCGACGTCAAGGTCAGCGACGTCAACACGCTGAACCGACAGGGCAAGCGCAAGCGCACCAAGGGTGGCTTCGGTCAGCGCGCCAGCAGTAAGCGCGCCATCGTCACCCTGCGCGAAGGCCGCATCGAGATCTTCGGGGGCCCGGTCGCCTAGCGCGACCGAGACCCGAGGCTGGAGAAGAGACACCATGGGCATCCGTAAGTACAAACCGACGACACCGGGTCGACGCGGCTCCTCCGTCGCGGACTTCGCCGAGATCACTCGCGACACGCCGGAGAAGTCGCTGGTCCGGCCTCTCCACAGCAAGGGCGGCCGCAACGCCCATGGGCGGATCACCACCCGGCACCAAGGTGGCGGTCACAAGCGGGCCTACCGACTGATCGATTTCCGTCGGCACGACAAGGACGGCGTGCCGGCAAAGGTCGCGCACATCGAGTACGACCCCAACCGCACCGCGCGGATCGCTCTGCTGCACTACGCAGACGGCGAGAAGCGGTACATCGTGGCGCCACGCGGGTTGCAGCAGGGCGATGTAGTTGAGGCCGGCCCGACGGCCGACATCAAGGTCGGCAACGCGCTGCCGCTGCGCAACATCCCGACCGGCACCACCGTGCACAACATCGAGTTGCG
>JAYUMN010000448.1:0-5847 GCA_043762595.1 Frankiales bacterium | reverse complement strand
TACCACATCAGCCTCGACGTGGCCGACAAGGCGGGCGTGCTCGCTGCGGTCGCCAACACCTTCTCGACCCACGACGTGTCGATCCGTACCGTTCGCCAGGAAGGTCATGGCGACGACGCCTCGCTGGTCGTCGTCACCCACGTGGCCACCGATGCCGCGCTCCAGGCGGTCGTCGAGGAGCTGCGTGGGCTCGACGTAGTCCGGGCAGTGGCCTCGGTGATGAGAGTGGAGGCGACATGACCCATCCGGCCCCGCCCGTGATCGCACCGGTGCTCGCCCGCGCCGGGTGGCGCGGGCTGATCGCGGAGTACCGAGACCGGCTGCCCGTCAGCGACAGCACCCCGGTGGTGACGCTGCAGGAGGGCGCCACTCCGCTGGTCTATGCCTGCTATCTGTCCGATCTCGTCGGGGCCCAGGTGTGGCTCAAGGTCGAGGGTGCCAACCCCACCGGTTCGTTCAAGGACCGTGGCATGACGATGGCCATCAGCAAGGCCGTCGAGGCCGGCAGCAAGGCCGTCATCTGCGCCAGCACGGGCAACACGAGCGCCTCTGCCGCGGCGTACGCCGCCAAGGGCGGCCTCACCTGCGCCGTGCTCGTCCCCGACGGCAAGATCGCCCTGGGCAAGCTGGCGCAGGCGCTCGTGCACGGTGCCCGGCTGCTGCAGGTGCAGGGCAACTTCGACGACTGCCTGGACCTGTGCCGGACGCTGTCCGACGACTACCCCGTGACGCTGGTCAACTCGGTCAATCCCGATCGCATCGAGGGTCAGAAGACGGCCGCGTTCGAGGTGTGCGACGTGCTCGGCGGCGCCCCCGACGTGCACTGCCTGCCGGTCGGCAACGCCGGCAACATCACGGCCTATTGGAAGGGCTACTGCGAGTACGCCGTGGACGGGGTCACGACCTCCACACCGCGGATGCTGGGCTTCCAGGCCGCCGGCGCCGCGCCGATCGTGACCGGCGTACGGGTGCTTGCCCCGCAGACGATCGCGACGGCGATCAGGATCGGCAACCCGGCCTCCTGGCAGCAGGCGCTGGCCGCCAAGGCCGAGAGCGGCGGTGACATCCAGGCCGTCACCGACCGGCAGATCCTCGCGGCCTACAAGTTGCTCGCGACCCGGGAGGGCGTCTTCGTCGAGCCGGCCTCGGCGGCGAGTGTCGCCGGCCTGCTGCAGGCTCATGGGCAGGGCCTGATCGGCGCCGGTGAGCGGGTCGTCTGCACGGTCACCGGCAACGGCTTGAAGGACCCCGATTGGGCGATCGCCGGGGCGCCCAAGCCGGTGACGGTTGCGGCGACCGCGCAGGCGGCCGCGCAGGCCCTCGGCCTGGTCTAGGGGCGTGCCGTCCTTCCGCGCCGCCCCGGTGCGCGTCCGCGTCCCCGCGACCAGCGCCAATCTCGGTCCGGCGTTCGACTGTGCCGGTCTCGCCCTCGGGCTGTACGACGAGGTGGTGGTGCGGGTCGCCGACAGCGGCGTGCACGTCGACGTCGCGGGGGAGGGCGCGGACGACCTGCCCCGTGACAAGCGCCATCTGGTCGTCAAGGCGTTGCGGGCGGGGTTCGACGCGCTCGGCGGTCAACCCCGGGGGATCGAGGTGGTTTGCGCGAACCGGATCCCGCAGTCCCGTGGCCTCGGGTCGTCCTCGGGGGCGATCGTCGCTGCGGTGCTGGCCGCCCGGGCGCTGGTGCTTGGTGGTGACCAGCGCCTCGACGACAATGCGGCCCTCGACCTCGCGACCCGGCTCGAGGGCCATCCCGACAACGTAGCTGCGTGCCTGCGCGGGGGGCTCACCCTGGCCTGGACCGACACCGCTGGGGTGCATGTCCATCGCGCCGACGTGCACCCCGACATCGTCCCGATCGCGTTCGTCCCCGCCACCCGCGCCTCGACCAAGAAGGTGCGGGGACTGCTGCCCCCATCGGTGCCGCACGGCGACGCCGCCGCCAACAGCGGGCGGGCGGCCCTGCTGTCGCTCGCGATGACGGCCACGCCAACGCTGCTGTTCGCCGCGACCGAGGACCGCCTGCACCAGTACTACCGGGCCAGCGCCATGACCCGCTCAGCCGGGCTGGTCGATGAGCTGCGGGCGGCGGGTGTCCCCGCCGTCATCAGCGGCGCCGGCCCAACCGTGCTCGTGCTCGCAACAACCACGACTGCCGGCGCGGTGCTGGCCCGGGACGTCCGTGGCTGGACCGTGCTGCGGCTGCCCGTCGAAACCGGCGGCGCCACGGTCCTGCCCCTGCGCTGACCCCGCTCCCCGCCGACCGCTCCCCGGCAACCCTGCTGCGCCGATCATGGGGTCTGTGCGCGCTGTTGAGCGTGGCGTGACGGCACAAGGGCCGTGTTCGGCGAAAAGCGGGCGACCGTGGATGGGCCGTAGACATCGGGTTGCCTGATCAGCCGGTGGGTGGTTACGCTGTGCAGGCATCAGCTGCCCCTTGTGGGGCCGGTGCTCGCTGCGGGGCAGCCTCCGATCATGGTGTCGCTGCCCGAGTCCGTTCGCTGCCCGTCGGGCCACCCGGCACGAGGCACTGTGATGGCTTCACCGCGAGCATTGGCAACGCGCCGGTCGCGCCGCCGCGAGCGGGCGAGGCCCAAGCGCGGGTGGCACCCCTGACACCTCGGCGCGCGCCACGTGCGCCGAGGCCCTCCGGCTTCGGCCGGCGCACCCCTGCTCGTCGTACCGCGTCTGTGGTCCGACGGCCCACCGGGAGGACCCTCCTTGACCGACACCACCGACCTGCTGCCCGCGTCCGACGCGCCGGCACAGGACGCCCCCGCCGCTGCTCCCAGGACTCGACGCCGGGCCACCTCGGGCGGCGGCCTCGCTTCGCTCGTGCTCCCTGAGTTGCAGTCGCTGGCCGGCGACCTGGGCATCAGCGGGCTGGCGCGGATGCGCAAGAGCCAGCTGATCGAGGCCATCCAGGAGCGGCAGGGCAGCGCTGCATCGGCTTCGAACGGCGCCGCCCCGACGTCCCCTTCTGCGATCGGCGGCACAGCGTCCGGTGGCGTCGTTGCCAGCCGACCGGCCCGCACATCCCGGGCCGACGCGGCGGCGGCCACCCCGACCGCGTCCGCGGACGAGGCGCCAGCGGCGACGCAGGAGGCAACCGGCCCAGCCACCGACTCGACCGTCGGCAGCCCGGCCGACGGCAGCTCGGCCGACGGCAGCTCGGCCGACGACAGCTCGGCCGACGACGGCGGGCCGACCGAGCGGGTCGACCGCGGCCGGGAGCGCTTCCTCGAGCGTGAGGCCCGTCGGGCCGAGCGCGCCGCCCAGCAAGGCGAGGGTGAGACGGCGGCTGGTGAGCGACCGGTTCGCGAGCCGCGAGCCCCCCGCGAGCTCCAGTCGCCGCGCGAGGGCCAGGCGACCCGCGAGCCCCAGTCGCCGCGCGAGGGCCAGGCGACCCGCGAGGGCCAGAGTTCCCGCGAGGGTGGCGAGGTGCAGCCTCGTGACCGCCAGGACCGGCCGGCCCGCCAGGTGCAGAGTGCCCCGAGTGGTGACAGCGGACCCCGGCGCGACGACGAGGATGAGTTCGGCGGCAACCGCCGGGGCCGATTCCGCGAGCGAGGTCGCAACCGCAACCGCACCGCCCGCACCGGTAGCGAGCGGTTCGGTGGCGACCCCGACACCGTGATCAGCGAGGACGATGTCCTCATCCCGGTCGGCGGCATCCTCGACATCTTGGACAACTACGGGTTCATCCGGACGTCGGGCTATCTCACCGGTCCGAGCGACGTCTACGTCTCCCTGCAGCAGGTCCGCAAGTACGGCCTGCGCCGCGGTGACGCCGTGACCGGGGCGGTCCGTCAGCAGCACGAGGGCGAACGCAAGGATAAGTTCAACAACCTCGTCCGGCTGGACTCCATCAATGGCCTGGATCCCGCTGAGGCCTTCAACCGGCCGGACTTCACCAAGCTGACGCCGCTCTATCCGCAGGAACGGCTGCGCCTGGAAACCGAGCCGGGCATTCTCACGACCCGTGTCATCGATCTGGTGATGCCGATCGGCAAGGGCCAGCGGGCCCTGATCGTGAGCCCGCCGAAGGCTGGCAAGACGATGGTGATGCAGGCAATTGCCAACGCGATCACGACCAACAATCCCGAGTGCCACCTGATGGTCGTGCTCGTCGACGAACGGCCTGAAGAGGTCACCGACATGCAGCGCTCGGTCAAAGGCGAGGTCATCGCGTCGACCTTCGACCGGCCACCGCAGGACCACATCACTGTCGCCGAGCTGAGCATCGAGCGGGCCAAGCGCCTGGTCGAACTCGGTCACGACGTGGTGGTGCTGCTCGACTCGATCACCCGGCTCGGCCGCGCCTACAACCTGGGGGCGCCCGCCTCCGGCCGCATCTTGACCGGTGGTGTGGATTCAGCTGCGCTCTACCCGCCGAAGCGGTTCCTGGGCGCCGCCCGCAACATCGAGAACGGCGGCTCGCTGACGATCTTCGCTACCGCACTCGTCGAGACTGGGTCCGCTATGGACACGGTGATCTTCGAGGAGTTCAAGGGAACCGGCAACGCCGAGCTCAAGCTCGACCGGCGGCTGGCTGACAAACGAATCTTCCCGGCGATCGACGTGGACGCCTCGGGCACCCGCAAGGAGGAGATCCTGCTCGCACCCCAGGAGCTGCGGATCGTCCTGCAGCTGCGCCGGGTGCTGCACGCGCTCGACACGAGCGCGAGCCTGGAGCTGCTGCTCGACAAGATGAAGTCGACCCGCACCAACGTCGAGTTCCTGATGCAGATCCAGAAGACGACGGTCGATCAGGAGTCATAGACCGCATGACGGGCCAAGGGCCGGTCTCCTGCGGGGGCCGGCCCTTTGCCGCTGTACGACGGGCCGGCGCCACGCCACCTCGGTCCCACCGGCGGACCTGGCCGATCTTGACGGTGTTGTCGGAGACACGCCGTTGCGGACGACGAGATCGTCAAGATCGCCTGGCAAGGGGTGCCGGTCGCGAGGGGCCCCGACCCGCCGGATAAGCGTTGCGCGGAGCTGGCTCGCCGGCCGCCCCGGATCAACAGGGGATGACTGCCTCGCCACGCGGGCGGGTCCCACAGCGGTGCCCTGTTCATCACTGAAACGGGGGAAGGGGTGCGGCGGTGGCGGCGTTATCTCAACGGTGTGCTGCTCTGGCACACTGGTGACGACACCACTGGCACCACCCCGGCTCCGGTTCCCGTGCGCAAGCACGACCCGGCGGCCAACTGACCGAGAGGCACCCCATGAAGGCCGACATCCACCCGGCGTACGAGCAGACAAACGTCTCGTGCACCTGTGGCAACACGTTCACCACCCGCAGCACCGCCAAGGGCGGCGACATCCGCGCCGAGGTGTGCGCGGCCTGCCACCCGTTCTACACGGGCAAGCAGAAGATTCTCGACACCGGCGGCCGGGTGGCCCGCTTCGAGCAGCGCTTCGGCAAGCGCTCCAAGTAGCGACCCTGCGGCGCCCGACCCCGGCATGGGGCGGGCGCCGTTCCCATGTCCAGGAGGGGCAAGCATGGCTGACCCGCTCGACGACCTGATGGCCGAGCACGCCGACCTCGAGGCGCGCCTCGCCGACCCGTCGGTGCACGCCGACCAGACGACCGCCCGCGAGCTCGGTCGGCGCTACGCCGAAATCGGCCCGGTCGTCGCCGCCGCCAACGAGCGCGGCGCGCTGCGCGGCGACCTGCAGGCCGCACATGAGCTCGAGATGACCGACGAGGCAGCCGAGATCGCCGCGCGGCTGGACCAGCTCGACGCCTGGATCCGTGACCTGCTCATCCCGAAGGACCCGGCCGACGCCAAGGACGTGATCCTCGAGGTGAAGGGCGGTGAGGGCGGCGACGAGGCGGCG
>JAYUMN010000447.1:0-2107 GCA_043762595.1 Frankiales bacterium | reverse complement strand
AGCTGGGGGGGACTGGAGTCACCGCCAACGCGATCAGCCCCGGCTCGACAGACACCCCGGTGCTCGCCGAGAGCGCCCGGCTCTACGACCTGCCGTCGGTGCTGTCCTTCGCTGACCAGCAGCCGCACGGCCGGCTGCTGGACGCCGCCGAGGTCGCTGCTGCCCTGGTGTGGCTGGCCGGCGAGCGCAGCAGCGGGGTGACCGGCGCGGTGCTTCCCGTTGACGGCGGCCTTGCGCTGTGACCGACGTCCGCTGGCTGTGAGCAGCTTCCTGCTCGACTCGCGGGTCCGCCTGCACCTCGACCGGCGCGGCGGGCGGCGGCCGGCTGGTCAGCTCGAGGGCGGGATGCTCGTCGGCGGACAGCCGACCCGGGTGTTGCGCCTCAGCGGCCCGGCCGCCGCAGCGGTGGCCCGCTGGCGGACCGGTCCTGCGATCCCGGCCGACCGGGCCGATGGCGGCGAGGTCCGCGGCCGGCAGGTCTGCGGCGGCGACGCGGCCGGCAGCCAGGTCCTCGGCGACGTCGGCGGCTGCGAGCTGCACGGCGATGCCGAACTGCGGCTGGCCCGGCGCCTGCACGACGCCGGACTTGGCATCCTGCGCGGCGACCCGGGCCACCGGCTCGACGACGTCACGGTCGTCGTCCCTGTCCGGGACCGGGCTGATGAGCTCGCGCGGTGTCTTGCCACCATCGGCCAGTGCGGTCGGTTGCTCGTGGTCGACGACGGGTCTTGCGACGCCGGGCCGGTGGCCGAGGTCGCCCAGGCGGCCGGGGCGGAGCTGCTGCGGCGCGCCACGAACGGTGGTCCTGCGGCGGCCCGCAATACCGGGTTGGCTGCGGTCCGCACCCCGCTCGTCGCCTTTGTCGATTCTGACTGCACGATGCCAGAGGGCTGGCTCGAGGAGCTGCTGCGCAGCCTCCTGGCCGGCACCGCGGTGGTGGCGCCGCGGATCGTGGGTGCCGGCGGGAGCAGCCTGCTGGCCAGGTTCGAGCGCGGCGGTGGGCCCCTCGATCTCGGGCCACGGGCTGCACCGGTCCGCCCCGGCGGTCGGGTGGGCTACCTCCCGGCGGCTGTGCTGCTCTGTCGACGGGCTGAGCTCGGGGCCGGCTTCGACCCCGCGTTGCGGGTCGGTGAGGACGTCGATCTGGTGTGGCGGTTGGCCGAGGCGGGTTATCAGGTGCGCTACGTGCCCAGCGTCGTGGTGCGGCATCAGACCAGGGCGGGGATCATCGCGTGGGTCCGCCAGCGACACGGGTATGGCCGGAGCGCCGCGCTGCTGGACCTGCGTCATCCCGGCGCACTGACGCCGGCGAGGCTGTCCAGGTGGTCGCTGCCCGGCCTCGTCGCGATGTCGCTTGGTCGCTGGGGCTGGCTGGCGGCGGCAGTCATCGCTTCCTCGGTCGGTCTTCGGCAACGCCTTCCCGACGTACCGGGCCGGACGCTCGAGGCGACCCGTCTCGCCGCCGAGGGTCAAGTCCTCACCGTGCTGGGGTTGGCCCATGCGCTGGCCCGCCCCTGGTTGCCAGCCACCGTCGGGCTGGCTGTCGGCTCACGCCGGGCTCGCCGACTGGCCGTGACCACCGTCGCCGTGCAGCTGCTCCGGGCAGCCCCCAATCGGAGCCGTGACCTCGATCTGTTGCGCTGGGCGCTGCTGCACCTCGCCGACGACCTGGCCTACGCCTCGGGCGTTTGGCGTGGGGCGTGCGCGTACCGCCGACCCGGCGTCCTGCTGCCACAGGTGCGCTGAGCCGGCTGTCAGGGGCCGTCAGACCATCTCGGGGACCCGGAGATGCGCCAGGACGAGGTCGAACTCCGCCACCTCGAGCACTTCGACGTCGTTCTCCTGCACGGCGCTGCGGCGCAGCGACACCCCCATCTCCCGACTCTCGTCGAGCGCATCCCGGTCGGTGTAGGTCACCGACGTCACGGCACGGCCGGATTCCCGGTTGACGAACAGACTTGCGCTCCGGAATCCGGGAAGTTCTTCCGTCGCCGGCAGGATCGTCGTCCGATAGGCATCGATGGCCTGCTGGATCCGATCGATGTCAACCCGCACCCAGGCCGCCCGGACGCAGGCACCTGCACTGGCCCCGTCCATCCGGTGAAAG
>JAYUMN010000446.1:0-5563 GCA_043762595.1 Frankiales bacterium | reverse complement strand
GCTCGAGTAGCGCCCACTGCGCGTCGGTCAGGACCTGATCGCGCGACATGCACCAACCATCGCCCACAAACCACGCTCAGCTAGGGAGACACGCCCTAGGGCCGAAAGCCCCTAGCGGGGGTGAGTTGTCGCCCGCATGCTCGTGGACAGGGTCACCCCTGCGACGTCGCGGCAAGAGCCGCGTGGAGGTCCACCGGGAGTTGGGCATGAAAACGCTGGCACCTACCGAAGAGTTGCTACCGGACAGGCACGCACCGGTAGCGCTGGAGTCTGACTACTACGCTGATTTGACCGCTCGCAACAACGGCTTGATCAGTCCGGCCGATCAGGACCGCCTGCGCCGTTCTGAGATCCTGATCGCTGGCTGCGGCTCGATAGGGGGTGCGGCGGTCGCGCCGTTGGTTCGTCTCGGTGCTGAGTGTCTCTCCTTGGCCGAGCCCGATCACTACGAGTTGCACAACCTCAACCGCCAGCAGGCCGGACTCGTGGACATCGGGCGCAACAAGGCCGAGGTCCTCGCGGAGTGGGTGTCCGGGGTCAATCCGCACGTTCGGGTGCACGTCGAGACCGCCGGGATCACCGCGGGAAACGTTCGTGAGCTGGTGACGAGGGCGACCTTGATCTTCGATGGGGTGGATGTCACCGCCCGACCGGCGCTGGTCTGCAAATACCTGCTGCACGAGGAAGCGAAACGGGCGCGGGTGCCGGTCGTCAGCGGGTACGACATCGCCGGGGTTCAACTCGTGATGGTTTACGACTACCGAGGCCGGATGCCGGTGCTCGGCGGCCGGATCGAGGCTGCTGACCTCGCGGAACGAGATCCCATGCGGTTCCTGGCCCGGGTCGTCCCGATGAGGGCATTGCCGTTGGAGATCTTCCCAGCCTTGCGCCGTCTGCTGGTCATACCGGGCGCGCCCTTCCCCCAACTGGGCTACAGCGCGCAGATGTTCGGTGTCCTGGCGCCGCGCCTGGCGCTCGACCTGCTCGCGGGCCGTCCGGTGCGCCACCGCATCCTGGTGGACATCAACAACCTCCCCCGCACGCAAAGGGAACGCTTGCGGGTGCGTGTCGCGCGCGCCGTCGAAATGGCCCGGATGGCGCCGACGGCGCTTTCCTACCGACGATGACACCTCACCAGGGGCGGCTGACACCCAGCCCCGCGCCCGAGGAGAACCCGCAGTCCGTCGGGGGGCCGACGGACGCTGTCCAATCGACCGCAGAGGGGGCCGTGGCGCCCGACGCAGACAGTTTCGCGGAGCAAATCATTCGAAACGGCGCCGCCGTCCGGCTGTGTGCGTTGCTGACGACACCGCCCGAGGGAACTCTCTACAACGTCGCGAACCGTGACGGTCTCAGCGTCGTGGCCTTGCCGACAACCAGCCTGTCAGGCGAAGAGATCGCCGGATTGCTCGCCTACCGGTTCGCTCAATATCTCCGGGTCGGATTTGTCGACCGGGAGATCGTCTGCGCGCAGGGCATGCGGACCGTTCCGCTCCCGGGGATGGCTCCCGGTGATGTGCATGTGGTGGTTGGTATCCCGGCCACCGGCGAAGTCCTTTGCTACGCCGTCATCCGGGAAGCCCCGATCGCCCCGGCCCGATGTCGACTGCGTTCCTGCGAACGGCAGTTGTTCCCAGTCGAGCTGGTTCACGGGACGGGCCTGTATAACCGGCTGCCGATCCTGCCTGATTTGGCGGTCGGCAAGGTCCGGGAGTTGGGACGCTTCGTGCGCAATCACCTGTCGGAGGCCGACCGGAACCTGACAACCAGGGCGGTTGTCGAGACCGGTGTCGCGGTCTTCCGGTTGTTGGTGGGTCCACTCCGGCTCCACGTGGACGCGGTCATCGGCGACCTGGAGGAGCTGGTCGCGAAACGCAACCTCGACTTCTTCCACGTACCGTTGGTTCTCCTACGGGGCACCGTGCCCTACGCCAGCGACGCTAACTACCTCGGTCCCCGCTACCAACTGCACACCGTCTACCCGTTCGCCGTCCTCACCAGCGATATCGAGACAGCGCTGCCCCGCTTGGAAAAGGTGGAGCACGCGTTGGGCACCCCTGGCATGAAAGGCTTGATGGCGCTGCTGCACCTGCGTTCAGAGGGCGCGGCCGCGGAGAGCATGCTGCACCGGGACGGGCCGACCGACTACATGGACTCGCTGAGTCCTGTCCAGACACAGACCAGCATGGCCCAACGCGGTCTTCTGATCGAACAAGGCGATTGGTTGCGGCATCTGGAGCCTTTCGCGGACCTGTCTGTAGCCGAGGCGGCGACACTGTGCACCGTCATGCGACGTGTCGGTGTCCCGGCAGGACACATGATCGCCCGCCATGGTGAGCCGGGGGACGCCATCTTCGTCGTTGAGTCCGGCCAGGCCAGCCTTGAGCTCGTCCATGACGCGACCGAGCGGGAGCAGATCGGACTAGTGGGCCCCGGCCAGTGCTGCGGGCATGTCGCCGTGCTCACCGGGGGCACGCAACCTGTGGATGTCGTCGCGATGACCGACATGAGCCTGTTGTTGCTCAGCAAGGCCCACCACGACACCTACCTAGCCGAACTGGGAGGCGTCGAGCAGCGGCTTCGCCTCGATGCGTTACAGCAGCTGGCGGAGATCGACCAACACCACCGTTTGCGGAGGGCGCCGCAGCCACCCGTCGGCGGGTGCGGATGCGGCGACGCCGGGGCGTGCCGCAAGGACCACGGCCCCGAGTCCGAGCGCCGCGGCACCGAACAACTATCCGGAACTGCGTGAGAGGAACGAACGCCATGACTGACAACTACCGCGCCGTCTGGGATATCGATGAGAGCCGCTTCCCGGAGGCCGGGAGCGACGCGGACCGGCTCCGCTTCGTACTTCAGTACGCGATCCTCGCGCCGTCGGGGCACAACGGCCAACCCTGGCGCTTCCACGTCGACGGTGACGCATTGCACGTGTACGCCGACCGCACCCGTGCCCTCCCGACCATCGACCCCTACGACCGTGAACTCCTCATCAGCTGCGGCGCGACCGTCCATCTCGTCCGTACGGCGCTCGAACATTTCGGTTATCACCCGCGGGTGGACATTCTTCCCGACCCGTCGGCCGACGCCGACCTACTGGCCACGGTTCACGCCGGTCCGAGGGCGGACCCGTTCACTCCCCGTGACCTGTTCGACGCCGTCCCGCGCCGGCACAGCAACCGTCGGCCGTACGAAAGCTGGGCTGTGCCGGCAGCCCGGCTAGGCCGGTTGCAGTCGGCCGCGGCCGCCGAGAACGCCTGGGTGCTCACCATTACCGACCGTCCGACGATCGCCGCCGCCGCTGAGCTGATCGGCGAGGGGGACCGGCTCAAGTGGCGTGAATCCGTCTTCCGTCAGGAACTGGCGGAACGCATCCTTCCGAACCGGGGGGCCAGGCGCGACGGCATGCCCGGGTACTCCTTCGGTATTCCCGGGCCCCTGTCCCGCGTCGCTCCGTTCGTAGTGAGGCGGGTTGACCTCGGTCGGTTGCGTGCGAAATCGGACCGCGCGCTCGCCCTCGCCACGCCGGTCCTGGCGGTCATCGGCACCGAGCGCGATGACCCCCGGTCTTGGATTGCTGCTGGGCAGGCCATGTCCGGGGTCCTGCTACGGGCGACCGCCGACGGTTTGGCCACGTCCTTCCTCAGCCAGGCGATCGAGGTGCCGGAGTTACGCGACCAACTGGCCGGTCTCCTTCGCCTTGACGGGTATCCGCAACTGCTCCTGCGGGTCGGCTACTCGCGTCGCCAGACGCGCCCGACCCCCCGACGTTCGGTGCGCGAGGTCAGTTCGACCTCACGTCCGTTGGCCGCTCCGATCAACCGCCTAGGGTCCGCAGCCGTCGGCAGCCTTGCGCGGGACGCCGGGACGTCATGACCATCGCCACGAATTCCCGGCCGGGGCGCAGCCGGGCCGGTGCGCCGCCCGCAGTGGCCGCCGCGTCGCGTCGCGACTGGCTCGCGGTGGTAGTCATCAGCGTGAGCCTGCTCATGATCGGGCTCGACAACACCATCCTGAACGTGACGCTACCCACCCTGCAGCGAGCGCTCTCCGCTTCCGCGTCCCAGCTTCAGTGGACGGTTGACGTCTACCTCATGGTCTTCGCCGGTCTGCTGCTGGCTGCCGGCAACCTCGGTGACCGGATAGGTCGACGTCGCACACTGCAATCGGGTCTTGTCGTGTTCTGCGTTGGGTCCATTCTGGCGGCGCTGTCCGGGACAGCCGGGCAGTTGATCGCCAGCCGGGCTCTCATGGGGGTCGGCGGTGCGCTCATCATGCCGTCCACACTGTCGATCATCACCAACATCTTCACGGGACCGCAGCGAGCCAAGGCTATTGCGGTGTGGACCGCCGTGGCGGGTCTTGGTATCGCCCTGGGACCGGTCGTCGGCGGCTGGCTCCTTGAACGGTTCTGGTGGGGGTCGATCTTCCTCGTGAACGTGCCCATCGCGGTGCTGACCCTCGTGGCCGGGTTTCTGGTCATCCCGGAATCGCGTGACCCTGACGCGGGACGCCCGGATCCCATCGGGGTCGTGCTCTCCGTGTCGGCCCTGCTCACCCTCGTCTACGCCATCATCGAGGCGCCGACCAGGGGTTGGACGGGGGCCCGGACCCTCACCGCCTTCGTGTCCGCGGCGGTGTTCTGCGCGCTGTTCGTGTCGTGGGAGGCGAGAACCTCGCATCCGATGCTGCAACTGCGGCTGTTCCGCAGCAGGCGCTTCAGCGCGGCGAGCGCCTCCATCGCGTTGGCGTTCTTCGCCCTCTTCGGTGCGCTGTTCTTCCTGACCCAGTACCTCCAACTGGTGCTGGGCTACACACCGTTCCAGGCAGGGGTTCGGACCGTGCCGGTCGCTGCCGGCCTCGTCGTCGGTTCGGCCATCAGCGCCCCGCTCAACACCCGCCTCGGCACCAAACTCGCCGTCACAGCCGGGATGCTGCTCGCTGCCAGCGGCCTGCTGGTCCTCACCGGCACGACTCCAACCGGCGGGTACAGCCGGGTTCTCGCCGCGCTGTTGCTCGCCGGCACCGGTATCGGCCTGGCGATGGCGCCGGCGACCGAATCCGTGATGGGTTCCCTGCCGCTCGCGAAGGCCAGCGTCGGCTCGGCCATGAACGACACCGCCCGGCTCGTAGGCGGGGCACTGGGTGTCGCTGTCCTGGGCACTACCCTTTCGCAGGTCTACCGGACCCACGTCGCCGCGGCAACGTCGAACCTGCCGCCGTCCGTGGCCCTCCCGAGTCGGGACTCCATTCAGGCCGCGTTGCAGGTCGCTGCGCGTCTCGACGCCGCGCAAGGCAGCGCCCTGAAAGCCGCCGCACGCCTCGCGTTCGCCGACGCGGTGAACCGGGCGGCGTTCGTCGGTGCGGCAGTCGCCGTTGTTGCGGCGCTGGTGGCCCTGCTCCTGCTGCCCGCCCGACCGCCCAGTGCGGGCGCCTCGGGACGAGGAGAGTGACCTGCCAGCGGTCCTTTGCGCAGGCGTCGTTCGCGTTGCTGGATCGACATGGTCAATCCGGGCGATCGGCGCGAATATAGTTTCGCGACGGAACATCGAGGCCGACGAGG
>JAYUMN010000445.1:0-1583 GCA_043762595.1 Frankiales bacterium | reverse complement strand
ACCACGGTGCAGGACGCGAACGGCCGGGTCGGGTCGGCCGGTCCGGCGGCGGCCCGCCCGGTGCTGACCCTGGTGGGCTACACCGGCGACCTGCAGGTAGACACCGGTACCCCGCAGTCGGTCTACGCCCTCGACACGACCCGGATGACCCCGCTCGACAAGGGTGTCGCGCACGCACTCGAGCCCGGCCAGACGCTGCGGCTGCCAGGTGGGTCGTCATTGACCTACGTCGGTACCAAGCAGTGGGCCACCTTCCAGGTCACCCAGGACCCCGGCAAGGAGATTGCTCTGGTGGCCGCGGTCGGCATGGTCGGCGGGCTGCTGCTGTCGCTGTTCGTGCGCCGCCGGCGGCTCTGGGTGCGGGTCCTCCCGGCAGGCGGCTCGCCCGCGCACCGTCGTACCGTGGTGGAGATCGGCGGGCTCGCCCGCACCGATCCCGAGGCCTTCGCCGCGGAGTTCGCTGCATTGGGCACGCGGTTGCGTGCCCACACCGTCGTCGTGGAGGAGTGAGCGTGCCCGACCAGGCCCTGGGCCAGATCAGCGACCTGCTGTTGTTCGCCGCAACCGTGCTGTACGCGCTCGCCATGCTGGGCCTGGCCGGTGAGCAGGCCGCCCGCCGGGCCCGCCGGGTCACGCTCGCAGCAGCCCCGGCACAGGTCCGCGTCCTGGTCGGCGCGGGCGGCCCGCCCGTCACGACCGTGGTCGGCGGCCCGCTCGAGCCGCCCGCGACCCGCTCGACGGCGGGGCTGCTCGGCTTGGCGCTGGCCGGCGTCGGTTGGGCGGTGCACGTTGCCTCGCTGGCGGCCCGTGGCTTCGCGGCGCACCGGGTGCCCTGGGGCAACATGTACGAGTTCTCCAGCGCCGCGGCGCTATCGGCCGTGACAGTCTTCCTCGTCCTAGTGGCCCGCCGCCGGATCGACCGGGCGCTCGGTGCGTTCGTGCTGCTGCCGGTCGTGCTCTACCTCGGGCTCGCCGGGACTCTGCTATACACCGCCGCCGGCCCGCTCGTCCCGGCGCTCAACTCCTACTGGATCAAGATCCACGTCGCGGCGGCGGTGATGTCCTCCGGGGCCTTCCTGCTCTCCGGGGTCGTTGCCCTCCTCTACCTCACCCGGGTGAGGTACGACGCGCGGGTCGCGGCCAGCCGGACCGTGCGCTTCCCGCTCTCGATCGGCGCGGCCCTGCCGCCGGCGCCGGCACTGGACCGGGTGTCCTACTCGATCATTGCCTTCGCTTTCCCGGTCTGGACCTTCGCGATCATCGCCGGGGCGATCTGGGCCGAGTCGGCCTGGGGACGCTACTGGGGCTGGGACCCCAAGGAGACCTGGTCGTTCATCACCTGGGTGCTCTATGCGGGCTATCTGCACGCCCGCGCCACCGCTGGCTGGAAGGGCAGCAAGGCGGCAAAGGTGGCGGTCGCCGCGGCCGGGGCGCTCATCGTCGATTACTACGTGGTGAATATCTTCGTGGTCGGGCTGCATAGCTACGCCTGAGCAGGCTCAGCTACCGCCGGCGGCACGGGCGCGATGCTCCTGATCGGCCTTGCGTCGCCGACCATCTGGAGGTGTGTGCGCCGGCGCCGG
>JAYUMN010000444.1:0-7078 GCA_043762595.1 Frankiales bacterium | reverse complement strand
GAGGGCTGCCCGGTCTCGGGCGAACGGGTGGACCTGGCCCGGGCCCGGTGGGACGGCGTGCCAGGACTGTCCTAGGTCCGTGGTCGACTGCTTCCCATGACCTCCCCCGGCCTGCGCCGCCGGCCGCCTCAGGCGCTCGCCCCGCGGCGGCTCGACGACGCCCAGCAACGGGTGGTGCTGCACGAGGGTGGTCCGCTGCTCGTGCTGGCCGGCCCCGGCACCGGCAAGACCACCACCCTGGTGGAGTCCGTCGTGCACCGGGTGCGGCAGCGCGGCCTCGCTCCCGAGCAGGTGCTCGTGCTCACCTTCAGCCGCAAGGCCGCACAGGAGCTGCGGGAGCGGATCACCGGGCGGCTCGGCGTGACCACCCGCGGGCCGGTCGCGATGACCTTCCACTCCTACGCCTTCGCGTTGCTGCGGCGCGAGCTGGCCGGGTCCGGCGGCAGGGCGGTCCGGCTGCTCTCGGGCCCGGAGCAGGACCTCGAGGTAGCCCGGCTGCTGCAGGGCGAGCTGGCCGACGGGGCGGATCGTTGGCCGGCCGCGTTGCGGGACGCGCTGGGATTGCGCGGGTTCCGCCAGGAGCTACGCGACCTGCTGCTGCGGGCCCAGGAGCGGGGCCTGGACGGGCGCTCGCTGACCCAGCTCGGCGCCGAGCACGGCCGGTCGGCGTGGGTGGCGGCCGGGGGGTTCCTCGACGCCTATGAGGCACGTTTCGACCTCGACCCAGCGGCCGAGGTGCTCGACTACGCCGGGCTGGTACGCGCCGCGGCTGGGCTGCTCGAGAGCGATCCCGAGCTGCGGGCCCGCGAGCGCGAGGCCCGCGCCGTCGTGTTCGTCGACGAGCTGCAGGACACCGACCCGGCGCAGCTACGGCTGCTGCGCGCACTCGCCGGCGACGGTCGGGACCTCATCGCGGTTGGGGACCCGGACCAGTCGATCTACGCCTTCCGGGGCGCCGACGTCCGCGGCATCCTGGGCTTTCGGGACGATTTCCCGACTGTGTCCGGAGCGCCGGCGCCACTGGTGGTGCTGCACACCTGTCGGCGTTCTGGGCAGGTGCTGTTGGACGCGAGCCGAACGGTGGCCCGCGGGCTGCCGGCCGGGGCGCTGGGGCCGGGCCGGTGGGCGCTCACGCCCGACCCCGATGTCGTTGGGGTGGCCGGCCAGGTCGAGGTGCGCCTGGCCGGCTCGCCGACCCAGGAGGCGGCGCTGGTCGCCGACGTCCTGCGCCGGGCGCACCTGCGCGACGGGGTGGCGTGGTCCGACATGGCGGTGCTGCTGCGCTCCACGCCGCGTTCGCTCGCGGTGCTCCGCCGTGGGCTGCTGGCCGCCGGCGTCCCGGTCGGCGTGCCGTCCGACGAAATACCACTTGTGGAGGAGCCGCTCGTCCGCGCCCTGTTCGAGCTGCTGCGAGCGGCCCTGCGTCCGGCCGACATCGACGAACAGGCCGCCCTCGCCCTGCTGCTCGGCCCCTTCGGTCGGGCCGACGGGCTGGCGGTGCGCCGGCTACGCCGGGCGCTGCGCGAGCTCGATCTGGCGGCGGGCCTGCGCACACCGGCTGATCAGCTGCTGGTCGCCGCCGTCCTGCAGCCCGCCGAGGTGCTGGAGCTCGGCGCCCGGGTCCGGCCACCACTGGACCGGTTGCACCGGCTGCTCGCCGCTGCCCGCCTCGCCGACGCCTCGGCCGAGGACGCGTTGTGGGCGCTGTGGGAGGGCTCCGGGCTGGCCGAGCGGCTGGCAGCCGAGAGCTTGGCGGGCGGTCCGCGCGGCGCTGGGGCGGATCGCTCCCTCGACGCCGCGATCGCGATGTTCGCCGCCGCCGCCCGCTACGTCGACCGGCTGCCGGGCCAGGACGCGCTCGGCTTCCTCGACGACGTGGCCGCGCAGGACATCCCCGGCGACACTTTGTCGGCGCGGACACCGCAGGGCGATGCCGTCCAGCTGCTGACCGCGCATGCCAGCAAAGGCCTCGAGTGGCGGCTGGTGGTCGTCGCGGGTGTCCAGGAGGGAGTGTGGCCCGACCTGCGGCTGCGCGGCTCCCTGCTCGGCGTGGACGAATTGTCCGCGGCCGCCCAGGGCCGCACCCCGGCAGCGCCCGGTCCGGATCGCCGCGCCGAGCTGTTGGCCGAGGAACGCCGACTGTTCTACGTCGCGATCACCCGGGCCCGGGAGCGACTCGTGGTGACCGCGGTGGCCGGGTCCGATGGCGATGAACGGCCGAGCAGATTTCTCGGCGAGCTCGGTGTCGACGTCCCCGAACACCCTCATCCCGTCGGGCGGCCGCTCACCGCCGCCGGCCTCGTCGCCGAGCTGAGGCAGGTCGCCGCCGACCCGGTTGCATCCGTCGGCCTGCGCGAAGCCGCCTGCCGGCGGCTGGCCCGGCTGGCGTCGGCGCAGGGCGGCGTCCCCCGACTCGCGGCAGCAGCCCACCCAGACCGGTGGTGGGGGCTGGCGCCGCTGTCCGACGACGGACCGCTGGCGCGCGGGGTGGAGACCGTGCGGATCTCCCCGAGTCGGGTGGAGTCCTACGACACCTGCGCCCTGCGCTGGTTGCTCGAGGGAGCAGTCGGCGTCGCCGGTCCGACCGGCCCCGCGCAGGTGCTCGGCACCCTCGTGCACGCCTTGGCCGAGCTCGGCAGCGGCCCGGCTGGGCTGCCCGAGCCCGAGCTCGTCGCGCGGCTCGATGAGGTGCTTCCCGAGCTGGACCTCGGCGCGCCCTGGGCGCTGGCGCGCCGCCGGGCCGAGGCCGTCGAGCAGCTCGGCAAGTTCGTCCGTTGGGCGGCCGCACCGACCCGCGAGCTGGTCGGCACCGAGTTGACCCTCGAGGTGCCGTTCGGCGCCCGGGCGGTCATCGCGGGGCGGGTTGACCGGCTCGAGCGCGACGCGACCGGCCGGGGCGTCGTCGTTGACCTCAAGACCGGCAGCAGCAAGCCGGGCAAGCGTGAGCTGAGTCGCCACCCGCAACTCGGGGTCTATCAGCTGGCGATCGCCCTCGGCGCGTTCGCTGACAGCCACGCCGTGATGACGCCCGGCGGCGCCGCCCTGCTGCAGCTCAAGGGCACCAAACAGGCCGACGAGCAGCGCCAGGGGGCGCTCGGCGACGACCTGGACCCGAGCTGGGCACAGGCGCTCGTGGCCAGGGTCGTCGAGGGGATGAGCGGCAGCACCTTCGCGGCGACCGTCAACGACAGCTGCCGTTCCTGCAAGGTCCGCGCCAGCTGCCCGGCCCAACCCGAGGGCCAGGGTGTCGTGCGATGAGCCGCGCCGGCGGCCTGATGTTGGAACAGCTCGAGGCCGTGCTCGGCAAGGGTCTGAGCGCCGAGCAGGCCGACGTCGTGACCGCGCCGCTACAGGCCGGCGTCGTGATCGCCGGGGCGGGCAGCGGCAAGACCACCACGATGGTGGCCCGCGTCGTCTGGCTCGTCGGGAGCGGCCAGGTGCGGCCGGAGGGCGTGCTGGGTCTCACCTTCACCACCAAGGCTGCGGCTGAGTTGGCGACCCGCGTCCGGGTGGGGCTGCGGGCGCTCGGTGCGACGACCGGGGGCCTGCCGCCCGGCGAGGTGGCCGCCGAGCCGACGATCTCGACTTATCATGCCTACGCTGCGCGGCTCGTTCGCGACCACGCCCTACTGCTCGGCCGCGAGCCGACCGCGCGACTGGTCACCCCGGCCACCAGCTGGCAGCTCGCCGCCCGCGCCGTCGCGTCCTACGACGGGCCGATGGGAGACGTCGACTGGGCCGAGGCGACGGTCGTCAAGGCGGTGCTGCAGCTGGCCGGTGACCTGGCTGAGCACCTCGTCGGGACGCCGGCCGTGCGCAACCAGGGCGCCTGGCTGACGCAACGGGCCGAGCAGGCCAGCGTGCTGGCCAGCAAGGGGGTGCTCGCCAAGGCGGCCGAGGATGTGCTCGCCTGCCAGCGCACGCGCGAGCAGCTGCTGCCCCTGGTCGACCGCTATGCGCAGTTCAAGCGCCAGCGGGACCTGCTCGACTTCGGCGACGTCGTCGCCCTCGCCGCCCGGCTCGCGCAGCGCGCACCGGGCGTGGCCGAGACCGAACGGGCGAGCTTTCCCGTCGTACTCCTGGATGAGTACCAGGACACCGGTTCGGCGCAGGAGGTGCTGCTGTCGTCGCTGTTCAAGGGGGGGCACGCGGTCACCGCTGTAGGAGATCCGTGCCAGAGCATCTACGGCTGGCGGGGGGCGAGCGCCGGCACGCTGCGGCGCTTTCCGGTGTCGTTCGGGACCGGTGCCCCGGCCCGGACCCTGTCGACGACCTACCGCAGCGGTGGCCGGATTCTGCAGCTGGCCAACGCGCTGTCGGAGCCGCTGCGGGCCGACGAGGGCGGCCTGCCGGTCGCGATCCTGCGACCCGCGCCCGGCCGCGAGCAGGACGGCGAGGTGCGCTGCGCCCTGCTGGCGGATGTGGACGCCGAGGCGAGCTGGGTGGCCGGACAGGTCGTCGCCGCGCTCGGCGCACTGCCGCTTCGGGTGGGCCAGGGACAGTGGTCCCGAGCTGCTGTGCTGTGCCGTCGGCGGTCGCTGTTCCCCCGCCTTCGGCAGGCGTTCGAGGCGCTCGGGGTCCCGGTCGAGGTGGTCGGGCTCGGTGGGCTGCTCGACGTGCCGGAGGTCGCCGACATCCTGGCGACCTTGCGGGTGCTGGACGATCCGACCGCCGATGCGAGCCTGCTGCGGCTGCTGACCGGCCCGCGGTGGCGGATCGGTCCGCGCGACCTCGCGATCCTGGGCCGCCGGGCCCGCTCGCTCGCCCGCGGGGTCGCCCAGCGGCCGGACGATCCGGTCCAGGCCGTCGTGCTCGGGGTCGACGAAAGCCACGCCGGTTCGCTGATCGACGCGCTCGACGACCTCCCGGTGGTCGGGCTGTCCGAGCCCGGTCTGGCCCGACTGACGGCGTTGCGCGACGAGCTCCGGGCGCTGCGCCGACGCCTGGACCAACCGCTGCCGGACCTCGCCGCCGACATCGAGCGCACGCTCGGCCTGGACGTCGAGGTTGCGGCGCGGGTCGCGAGCCTCGACCCGGCCGCGGCGCGGGCCGACCTCGACGCCTTTCTCGACGCGGCTGCATCCTTCGACGGCGACGCCGCACAGGACGGCACCGGTGAGGTGGCGCTCTCGGCGTTCCTCGCTTTCTTGTCGGCGGCGCAGGACGAGGAGCACGGCCTCGACACCGGCTCAGCCACCGGTGCCGACACGGTCAAGCTGATGACCGTCCACGCCGCCAAGGGCCTGGAGTGGCCGGTCGTCGCGGTACCCGGACTGTCAGCCGGGTCGACCAGCTCGGTCTTCCCGGCCAGGTCGAAGACGTCGACCTCGTGGACGCGCAACGCCCGCCTGCTGCCCTTCCCGCTGCGCGGTGACCGAGATGACTTGCCCGGCCTCGATGGGCTCGAGCCCGGCCAGCTCTCGGCGCATACCCAAGCCAACGCCGACCGCGACGCCAGGGAGGAACGGCGGCTGGCCTACGTGGCCGTCACCCGTGCCGAACAGCTGCTGCTGTGCTCGGGTGCTCACTGGGGTGAGGGCAAGGGCGTGCTCGGACCGTCGGTGTTTCTCAGCGAGGCCAGAGTTGCCTGCGAGCTCGGTGCCGGCCCGGTCGAGCAATGGGTCGAGGCGCCCGAGGTCAACCCGTTGACCGCAGCGCCCCGCACGGCGCCGTGGCCGTCTCCGCGCCCGCCGGCCGGCCCCGCTGTGCAGGCTGCGGCAGCGCGGGTGCGCGCGCTGCTGCGCCTGACTGAGGCGTCCAGCGCATTGGTCGCTATCGGTGCCGGCGTTGGCGAGGGCGTCGCCGCAACAGCTGTCGCGGGCTCACCGGGCGATCGGGCCGCCGCTGGTGCCAACGTCGACGTGTCGGGTCCGACCGCTGGAGGTCGCGTCGGCGATGGGCTAGACGGGCCTGGGGTCGCGGCCGACCGGAGCGCACCCACCGCACCCAGCGGCCAACTCTCCCCGGCAGACCGGGCCCGGGTCGCCGGTTGGGATGACGACCTGCTCCGGTTGCAGCAGGAGGCTGTCCGGCGCCGGACGCGCCGTGGGGCGGCGCTGCTCCCGCCGACTCTTTCGGTGTCCGACCTCGTCGAGCTCCGTCGCGACCCGGCTGCGCTCGCCCGTTCGCTGCTACGACCGTTGCCCCGCCGGCCATCCCCGGTCACCCGCCGGGGCACCGCTTTTCATGCCTGGCTCGAGCAGGTCTACGGTTTGCCGCAGCTGCTCGATACCGACGACCTGCCCGGTGCAGCTGATGACGGGGCCGTCGACACCGACCTACGGTCGTTGCAGGCGGCCTTCCAGTCGAGCCTCTGGTGGGGACGGACACCCCAGGAGATCGAGGTCCCGTTCGAGACCGACCTCGAGGGCGTCCTCGTCCGCGGTCGGCTGGACGCCGTCTTCGCCGATCCGGCTGGCTGGGACGTGGTCGACTGGAAGACCGGCCGGCGACCGACCGGGCTGGCTGCCCGGGCCGCCGCCGTCCAGCTCGCGGCCTACCGGCTCGCCTGGGCGGCGCTCTCCGGCGCACCGGTCGAGTCTGTGCGCGCGGCTTTCCACTACGTGCGGACCGGTGAGACGGTGCGACCGGCCGACCTGCTTGACGCGGAGGGCCTGCGCGAGCTGGTCCGCCAAGTCCCCCTGGTCTGAGTCCCCATGGTCTGAGTCCCCATGGTCTGAGTCCCCCTGGTCTGAGTCACCCGCCGCCGAGCACAGCACGGTGGGCGCGAACACAGCGGAGCTGCTCGTGATCCCAACCGTCGATGGTTGTTGCCTTTGCAACGGTGGCAGTGGGTCGTCAAGGCCGCAGCCGTCATTTCCCGTCAGGCCGCTGCCGCCGCAGCTCCTCGAGGTGTGACCGCACCTCGGCGATCTCTGCCCGCAGCAGCTCGACCTGCCGGGACAACTCCACCACCGTCGGAGCAGCCGTTGGCGGCTCGACGTCGGTGAGCCCTGCTTCGACGATGAGTTGGCCGTACCGCGTCTCCTTGTGGCCCGGTTGCCGCTCGTGACGCCGAACAAGCGCGTCGTCCCGGTCGATCAGACCGGTGAGCGCATCCTCAACGTCTTCGAGGCTG
>JAYUMN010000443.1:0-8138 GCA_043762595.1 Frankiales bacterium | reverse complement strand
CGCGGTAGGCAACCATCCCGCCGAGGTAGCCGGGCAGCAGGCCGACGGTGTTGGTGACATTGGCGGCCAGCGGGTTCAACCCGACCGCCAGCAGCGCGGGAAACGACAGCAGCGAGCCGCCGCCGGCCACTGCGTTGACCGCGCCGGCGACCGCGCCCGCGACCGCCAGCAGCGCGCTGTGGCCCGGGGTCACGATGCGGGGGGTGGCAGTGCGACCGTGGCGCCCTCGCCGAACGGCTCCCGACCGTCTGTGCGGAGCACCCAGACCGACTGCCGGCCGTGGACGGTCCAGCGACCGAGAGCCGCCGGGTGGTCCCAGACGAGCGCCGTGTCCTCGTCGATGCCGACCACCTCGGTGCCAGTCGGGGCGCGGGCGAGGAACCGGCCGACCAGCTCGGGCATCCAACCGAGGAAGCGGTCGAAGTGCGGGATGACCCGCAGCCCGGGGATGACGCCGAGGCCGGGGTCGGCGCCCTTGATGGGGTGCCGAATGTCGGGCACGTGGGCGGTGAGCGACATCGCGCCGGCGCTGCAGCCGGCGAGGGCCGCCCCGCCGCGCCAGGCCGCGAGGATGGCCGTCCACACCAGCGTGTCGCGTAGCGTCGAGGCGCAGTACGGCGGGTTGCCGCCCGAGAGGTAGACGAGTCCGGCCCCGTCGACGAGCGCGGCCAAGGCCGGGTCGTCCGCCTCGGCCCGGTCGCGGACGACGACCGGCACCGCCTCGACACCGAGCCGGTCGGCCTGGGCGACCCCGAGCGCGACCCAGCGGGCGAGTGACTCCTCGCCCTCCAGGGCCGCGGCGGTCGGTACTTGGACGTACCGCGGCGGTCGGCCCGCGAGCAGCGCGCCTTCCAGGGCGGTCATCACCGGGAGGTACTCCCCGCTGCCGACCAGGGCGATCGGCCCGCTCATGGCAGCAGCCCCAGACCCCCGTCGACCACCACGACCTGGCCCGTCACGTAGCTCGACCGGACGAGAAACAGCACCGCCTCGGCGACGTCGTCCGGGGTGGCCGAGCGGCGCAGGGGGGCTATCGCGTCGACGACCGTTCGCATCTCGTCCCAGTAGTCGCCAACCGTCCAGGGTGTGTCGACCAGGCCTGGGGCGACCGCGTTGACCCGGATCTCGGGCCCGAGCGCCTTGGCCAGCAGCCGGGTCTGGTGGTTGCAGGCGGCCTTGCTCGCGGCATAGGGGATCGAGCTGCCGAGCTGCTTGACCCCGGCCAGGCTGGTGATGTTGACAACGCACCCTTTGGCAGCGCGCAGGGCCGGCTCGGCGGCCGTCACGAGCACGAACGGCGCGATCACGTTGACGTCGTACAGCCGTCGCCAGATCTCGGGGGTGGCCCCGGCGAGATCGGCGTGGGCGACGATCTCGGTCGTTCCGGCGTTGTTGACCAGGACGTCGAGCCGGCCGTGTCGCTCGAGCACCTGCGCGATCAGCTCGCGGGCCGCCACCTCGTCGGCGACGTCGGCCTGCAGATAGCTGCCGCCGAGCTCGGCCGCGACCGCCTGACCGGCCTCGACGGATGACCGGCTGTTGACGACCACTGCGAAGTCGTCGCCGGCGAGTCGGCGGGCGATCGCCGCGCCGATCCCCGATGAGGACCCCGTCACGAGGGCCACCCGCTGCTGCGTCGTACTCCGCTCGGTCATGCCGGGACGGTACGACGTGCTGCGGCCGGGCCGGCACGAGAGGATGGCGAGGTGACCGACATCGACACCCGACCAACCGATCCGCCTCCCGTGGACGCCCTGCTGGTCGTCGGGTTCGGCGGACCCGAGGGCCCGGACGACGTGCTGCCGTTCATGGAGAACGTCACCCGCGGCCGGGGCATCCCGGCCGAGCGGCTGGTCGAGGTGAGCCGGCACTACCTGGACCTGTTCGGCGGGGTCAGCCCGATCAACCAGCAGTGCCGTGATCTGGTTGCCGCCCTACAGGTCGAGCTGGCCGAACGCGGCCCGGACCTGCCGGTCTACTGGGGCAACCGCAACTGGCACCCGTTCCTGGCCGAGACCCTCGGGCAGCTGGCAGCCGACGGGCGGCGGCACGCGCTGGCGATCGTGACGAGCGCCTTCCCGTCGTACAGCGGCTGCCGGCAGTACCGTGAAGATTGGAACAGCGTCGCGCCGCCCGGTGGGCCGATCGTGACCAAGCTGCGTCATTACTACGCCGAGCAGGGCTTTCTCGAGCCGATGCGTCGCAATGTCGAGGCGGCGTCGCAGGGGCTGACCGATCCGCAGCTGGTGTTCACGGCGCACTCGATCCCGCTCGTCATGGCGCAGACCTCAGGTCCGTCGGGTGACGCGTACGTCGAGGCGCTGCGGCACGCTGCTGCCGAGATCGCCGGCGACCGGCCCTTCGACCTGGTGTTCCAGTCGCGCAGTGGGCCGCCGCAGGTGCCGTGGCTCGAGCCCGACATCGGTGATCACCTGCAGACGCTGTGGGACAACGGGGTCCGCGAAGTGGTGATGGTGCCGATCGGTTTCACGAGCGACCACGTCGAGGTCCTCTACGACCTCGACATCCAGGCCCAGCAGCGGATCGCCGACACGATGCCAGGCCTCGTCGCGCGGCGGGCCGCCACGGTGGGCACTGCCCCGGCGTACGTCGCGATGTTGCGTGACCTCGTCGTCGAGCGACTGGAGGCGCCCGAGGAGCTCGCCTCGCACGGCTGCGTCGCCACGCACGACCGCTGCCCGGTCGGCTGCTGCCCGCCCCCGCCGCGCCGGCCCTAAGTCCGTACGTGGATGACCTCGTTCGGCACCTGCAGCGGGCGCAGCACGGCTACCAGGACGAGCCCGCCGACGATGGTCATCCCGAGCAGGGCGAGCCAGTCGAGGTAGCCGGAGGCGGCCCCGGCGTGCAGGGTTACGGAGCAGACCAGCCAGGCGAGGAGGGCGCGGCTGGGCTTGCCCGCCGAGCAGAAAACCCAGTCGTAGGTTGCCTGCCCGTCATGCTGCGGTACGGCGGTCCCGGTTGCCGTCGTGGAGCCGACAGGTCGTGCCCAGCGCACGACGTAGGCCGGGGCGCGACTCACCCGGCGTCGGCCGCCTCGACCTCCTCCCGGGAGATCCCGAGCAGGAAGAGCACGGCGTCCAGGAAGGGCACCGACAGCGCGGCGTCAGCGGCATCACGCACGACCGGCTTGGCGTTGAAGGCGATCCCGAGGCCGGCTGCTTGGAGCATGTCGAGGTCGTTTGCGCCGTCCCCGATCGCGACGGTCTGCTCGGGTCGGAGTCCTTCGAGCTCGGCGAACCGGCGCAGCGCAGTGGCCTTGCCGGCCCGGTCGACGACCGGACCGACCAACTGCCCGGTCAGCCGGCCGTCGACGACCTCGAGCACGTTGGCCAGGGCGTGGTCGAGCAGCAGCTGTGTCGCCAGGTCGTCGGTGACGGCGGTGAAGCCGCCGCTGACGATGCCGACCGCGTAGCCAAGCCGCTTGAGGGTGCGCACCAGGGTGCGTGCGCCAGGGGTCAGGCGCACGGCGGCCCGGACCCGGTCGACCGCCTCGGTCGACAGCCCCGCCAGCAGGGCGACGCGGGCCCGCAGCGAGGCCTCGAAGTCGAGCCGTCCGGCCATGGCCGCCTCGGTCACCCGCGCCACCTCGACCTCGCAGCCCGCCTCGGCGGCGAGCATCTCGATGACCTCGCCCTGCACCAACGTCGAGTCGACGTCGAGTACCACCAGGCGCCGGGCCCGGCGGTAGATCGAGGCGCGCTCCACCGCGACGTCGACCTGCTGGGCGACCGCCTCGGCGGCCAACTCGCTGCGCAGCCGGTCGGTCGCCCCGCCGGAGACCAGCAGTTCGAAGGACTGCGCCGGCCGGGACGACAGGCGCACGATCCGTTCGATGTTGGCGCCGCAGGCGGCCAGCCGTCGGGTGACACCGGCAAGAGCGGCTGGTGGCAACGGTGCACCGACGACGACGACGTGATGGCGTACGGCGGGGGAGGGCTCGGCGTCCCCCAGCGGGGTGAACTCGATCCCGACGTGCAGCTCGGTGGCGGTGGCGGTGAGCTCGGCCTGCACGGCGGAGCCGTCGCCCTCGCCGGCGATGACGACCCCGAGCAGGAGCCGTCCGTGCACGACGACCTGCTCGACGTCGGACACGGTGGCCCCGTGCCGGGTCAGCACGTCGAGCAGGGCGGCGGTCACGCCGGGATGGTCGTGGCCAGTCACGGTGAGCAGCAGGCTCATGCCCGGGCCCGGCTCCGTGCCGCGACGTCCAGGGCGGCAGCTGCGCCCAGCACGACGAGGGTCGCGGTGGCGAACCCGCCGACAGCGTCGGTGGTCCGGTGGTAGCCCAGGGCCACCACCGATACGGCTGTGCCGGCGGCCAGGCCGAGGGCGAGGGCGCCCAGCAGCAGGCGCAGGGCGGAGGGAAGTGCGGCCCTACCGGTCCGGGGGAGCAGCAGGACGGCCAGCACCAGCGCGACCCCGAAGGCGCCGGTCGTGTGGCCGCTTGGGAAGGCGAGCGCCTCGCCGTCCGGACCGTGCGGCGCATGTGCTGCCACGAAGGGCTTGAGCAGCAGGTCGGTGATTGCCCCGGCGAGCGGGGCGCCGAGCAGCCCGAGCGCCGCGCCGCGCCACCAGCCCAGCGCCGCCGCGAACAGGCCGATCACGACACTCGCCCCCACCACGAACGGCGGTGAGCCGAGTTGGGTCAGTCGCTCGAGCATCGGCGCGTACGCGCCAAGGCGGCTGGCCAGCCGGGTGTCGAGGGTGAGCTCGACGCGGCCGCCGCTGCCGGTCCGGTGCAGGTGCCAGGATAGACCGGCCAACACCATCGCCGAGCCGACCCAGGCCAGACCGGCCAGCGACCACCAGGCGGGTGGCAGCAGCCGCCGGTCGGGGGGCATCAGGGCTGCCCGTAGGCGTTGTAGGCCGCGACCCTGGCCCGGCGGACTACCCGGGCGAGGTTTCGCAGGACCTCGGCGCGGGCGGCGGCCTCCCGGTTGTCGACCGCCGCGCCGGGGTCGCCTCCAGCGAGCTGCAGGACGCCGGCGAGTTGGCGGGCCTTGACGAGCACCTCGCGGGCCCGGCCGGGGTAGCCGCCCGGCAACTCGTCGGTATCGATCCCCTGCCGGGCCTGCCGGCGCAGGTTCTGCAGCTCGTCGGCCAGCTCGGGCCGCCAGCGGGCGACGTCGAGCGCGGTCAGGGCGCGGGCGGCCTCCACCACGCCGATCCGCAGGTCGTGCTCGGCCTCGTGCAGGAACGGTCCCGGGTCGGGCCCGGCCGCGGTCACGGCGTACGCGGTCCAGGTGACGGTGGTGACGGTGCCGTCGAAGGGTGAGCCGTGGGAGATGACTGCCGGCACCAGGCCGACGCCGACGCCGTCGCCGCGCAAGGCGAGCACCCCCTCCGAGGCGGCCATCGCGGCAGTGGTGAAGGCGCCCGGACCCGGCAGCCCGATGGGATCGCCGGGGGCCGGCAGCACGACCCGCAGGCGGGTCACGCCGTCGGCGCGCAGCCGGGCGACGGCTTGTTCGAGGGCAAGATCGTCGGCGCCGAGGCCGACGAAACGGTGGCCGTCGTCGTGCGCACTGACCCGCTCGACGAGCTCGGGGAGAGCCGCGTCACCCGCGAGCCAGGCGGTGGTCCACGCGGCGAGCAGGGCGCTGCGCGGCGGCGCCGGGGTGTTGGCAGACATCGCGGAGGAGCCTAGACGTGATGGGATCGGGGGATGAGAGCTCTGAGCATCGTCCCTGGCCAACTCGCGTCGGCGCAGGTCGAGGAACGTCCCGAGCCGGCCGCCAGCGAGGGATCGGTGCTTGTCGAGGGCCTGCTGATGGGCGTCTGCGGCACCGATGTGGAGATCGCCAAGGACGGGTACGGCGTCCTGCCGCCTGGTTCGCAGCGACTCGTGCTCGGCCACGAGTCGCTCGGTCGGGTCGTGTCGGCCCCGGACGGCAGCGGTTTCGCTGCCGGCGATCTCGTGGCCGGGGTGGTGCGGCGCCCTGACGGTTGCGCTGCCTGCGCGGATGACCAGTGGGACATGTGTCTGGACGGTGGCTATGTCGAGCGGGGGATCCGGGGTGCGGATGGGTACGGCGCGACGGCCTGGCGGGCCGACCCTCGGTTCCTCGTTCCGCTCGACCCGGGTCTGGGCGACCTCGGGGTCCTGCTCGAGCCTGCCTCGGTGGTCGCCAAGGCGTGGGAGCAGATCGAGCGGATCGGGGCCCGCGCATACTGGGCGCCGCGGACCGTGCTGGTCACCGGCGCCGGACCGATCGGGCTACTGGCGGCGTTGGTCGGCGTCCAGCGGGGACTCGACGTGCACGTCCTGGACCTACCGGTCGACGGAGTGAAGGCCCAGCTGGTGCGTGACCTCGGTGCGAGCTACCACAGCGGCAAGGTTGCCGACGCCGGCCTGCAGCCGGATGTCGTCCTTGAATGCACCGGCGTTGGCCAGCTCGTCTTCGACTGCCTGGAGCACACCCATCCGAACGCGGTGGTCGCGCTGTGCGGTATCTCGGCCGCCCGGGCAGAGGCAGAGACCCCGCTGACGCAGCTGAACCGTGATCTGGTGTTGCGCAACGAGGTCGTCTTCGGCACCGTCAACGCGGGCAAGCGGCACTACGGGCAGGCGGCTGCGGCCCTCGCGGCGGCTGACAACGCCTGGCTGGCGCGGCTGCTCACCAAGCGGGTGCCGCTGACGAGTTGGTCCGACGCCCTCGTCCGCGGTCCAGATGACGTCAAGGTGGTCATCGACCTGCAGGGCTGAGAGGCGGCGGTCGGGGCTTGCGGTGTGCTGGCAGGCGGGCGTGGGGAGCGGCGCGAGCGGTCCGGTTTGGTGATGGGACTGGTTGAACACTGACGGCAGCCTGACGTTCGCGGCGGCAGTATGGGATCTCGCGCCGGGGTCAGCCACGGTCCGGTGGTTCGGCGGCGCTGGCAGCGACCTTGAACATGCTCAATGCTCGGCTGGCTCAGCACGGCAATGGTTCGTCGTCGTCGTCGTCGGCTGCGGCTGGCTCGGCGGCCGGGCCGGTCGCAGGATGCTGAGGTCGGCGGGTGTGGCGGCTGGGTGCTGGTGCGGCCGAGGGGCTGGTCCAGGTGACGCTGCCGTCGGGGTGTGGGGTCAGGGTCAAACCGCCGTGGGTGTTGGCGTTGTGGCAGCGCCGGCTGACCAGGCCGCGGTTGCTGGCGTTGGTCGGTCCGGTCGGGTTGGCGATGAGGCGGTCGATGTTGCACTGTGGGGTCCAGACCGAGCAGCCGGGTCCGGCGCTCGAGGGTCCCGAGGCTGGACGAACCAGGTCAGGCCGGCCGATGGGTCGTGCTGCGATGTGCACAGGAGGTTTGGAGTCGAACCGCCAGCAGTGGCCTGCGAGTCGTGGGCGTCTTATGGCGGATCGAAAGTCGAGCCGCGAGAGCGGATGGATGCCCCCTTGCGGGGCTCGGACACGCTGGAACGCCACTGCCGGAGACTCATCCAGCGCGTAGCTATCCACAGGGCTCGCGCGGAGGGCTCTCAGGATTTGACTCTTCACTCCGTGCGCACTCGCTGGGTACCGGGCGTCCTGGCGGTCTGCCTTGCTGTGAGTAGCTGCAGCGGGTCCGACAAGGGCGCTCCAACAGTGCTACCGATCCTGCCAACCCGGAGCCCCTCGCCGGCTCCGACGCCATCGGTGACGACGTCGTCTGCACCTGTCATCGTGCCTTCACCGGCCAGGCCAGCAACTCCTCAGGGCGCGGCGGCATTTGTTCGATTTTATCTTGGGCGAGTCTCGGCGGCGTATGCAACAGCGGATCCAGGTTTGCTTGAGGGTTTGAGCGATGTTGCTTGTGCAACTTGTGCAAGGTATGCAGAATCTGCACGATTGTTGCGGGTGGACGGCAAGCACATCGTTGGCCAATCTGTTGTTGTCGTATCCGTCGAGGCGCCGGCAGCTACGAATGGCTTCGTTGCGGCTGATGTCTTCTTTGACGTCCCGAGCCGGGCGGTTGCTGACAGAGCCGGGCATCTCATTGAACAGCTGGGCTCAAGGCCCAGGGCGCATCAGCCGTTCTTCCTCCAGCGTCGGGGGGAATCATGGTCTGTTCGAGCCGTGAAGCAAGCAGCATAAGCCTGCTCCTGCTGCTTGCTGTTTGCTCAATTACAATCTGGCCGTCAACTGCCTTCGCAGTCGAGAAGC